>JAPULR010000011.1 GCA_027294635.1 Chloroflexota bacterium
CCAGGCCGCCGAGACTCCGAGGGCCTCTGCCCGCCGAATCCTGGCCAGGGCATCCATGCTGTCTTTGGCTGCTACGGCAAGACCTATCCTCTTTTCAGCCATCACCTCACTCTTTTAACGAAGGTCGTTACAGTCCTAAAAGCTGCCGTTTTTTGGCCTCGAACTCTTCGTTGGTAATGAGGCCGTCGTCGCGCAGGGAGGCCAATCCCCGAATCTCCGCGATATAGGATGGTGTCCCGTTGCTCATGTTTGGAGGCAAGGCCAGGATGCTCTCGTCGATCTGGTCCACCGAAGTAGCGCCGCAGTACCCCATGGCCAGGTCCAACTCCTTCCGGAGGATCGCAAGGACCTGCCGCACACCCTCTTCCCCACCCATGGCCAGTCCCCAGAAGAGGGGCCGCCCGAAGGAGACGGCCCGGGCTCCCAGGGCCAGGGCCTTAAGCACGTCGCTCCCCCGCCGAATGCCTGAGTCCAAGTAGACTTCCGCCCTGTCATCGACGGCCCTCACTATCTCGGGAAGGGTTTCTATGGACGACAGCGTACTATCTATCTGCCGGCCTCCGTGGTTGGACACCAGGATGCCGTCGACGCCGTTCTCCACACACATCCGGGCGTCCTCGGCGGTTCGAATGCCCTTGATGACCAGAGGTAGCGATGTAAGGGATCGCAGCCACTCTAGCTGGCTGAAGCTGAGGGGTACGGTGGGAGGGCGTTCCCACATATCCACGGGATCCGAGTTTGGTGGTAGGAGACCTTTTATAGCATCTTCCCTAAAGTTGCCCAGGTCCCCACCCTTTGTCCCCCTATGAAACTCGTTTCGGGTGTCTATCTCCTTAGTGCTGGGGAGGGGGGTGTCCACCGTCAGGCAGATGGCGGCGTACCCCGCATCCTCGGCGCGGCGCACCAGCATGGTGGTTAGCTCCTCGCCGCAGTGGTAGAGCTGGAACCACAGGGGGGCGGTGGCTACCTGTGCCACCTCCTCCATACTGTAGGTGGAGCTGGTGCTGAGGTTCAATATTGTCCCGGCGCTTCCGGCGGCGCGGGCCGTGGCCAGATCTCCTTCAGGATGGACGAGGCCATGACCTCCAGCGGGGGAGATCATTACCGGGAAGCTGATACGATGTCCGAGAACGGTGGTGGAGAGGTCACGATGAGATACGTCCCGCAGGAACTGAGGGCGGAGGCAGATGGCTTCGAGGGCTGCACGGTTGCGCCGGGTGGTGATGTGGTCCTGGGCGCCACCAGCGATGAAGTCCCAGATGTTCTGGGGTATGGCGAGCTTGGCTTGGGCCTCAAAGTCGTAGAGGCTCAACGCTTTCAGCCGCATAGCTACCTCCGCATCAAGGCCGGCCAGGAACGTATGATGTCTCTGAGGCTGGCCGAATTGTCGGAAATCCGAAGGCAATAATAGTCTAGGGGCTTTGGGGAGTCAACGAAAGGGAGAGGAGCGTCCTAATCCGCAGGCACCGCTACACGGTCCTCTGAACCCTTGAGAAACCGTTTTAGATACTGGCCGGTGTAGGACTTCTCCACCCTGGCCACCTTCTCGGGGGTACCTCTGGCCACCACCCGACCGCCCTTGTCGGCGGCGCCGGGGCCGAGGTCAATAATCCAGTCGGCGTTCTTGATCATATCCAGGTGGTGCTCGATAAGGATGATGGAGTTTCCTGCGTCCACCAGTCGGTGCAGCACCTTCAAAAGGGCGGCGCAGTCCTCAAAGGAGAGGCCGGTAGTGGGCTCGTCCAGGAGGTAGAGGGTCTTGCCGGTGGCGCGACGTGAGAGCTCGGTGGACAGCTTCACCCGCTGGGCCTCTCCTCCGGATAGGGTGGTGGCGGGCTGGCCCAGCCGGATGTAGCCCAGGCCCACGTCTCTCATGGTCTCCAGCTTGGCCCTTAGCTTGGGTATGTTCCAGAAGAACTCCAGGGCTGTGTCCACCGTCATGCTGAGCACGTCGGAGATGCTCTTATCCTTGTAGCGAATCTCCAAGGCTTCCCGGTTATATCGCCTGCCCTCACACACCTCGCAGGGCACCGTCACGTCGGGGAGAAACTGCATCTCCACCTGAATGTAGCCCTCGCCCTGGCAGGCCTCGCAGCGGCCTCCCTTGACGTTAAAGGAGAAGCGGCCAGGAGCGTAGCCCCTGACCCGCGACTCAGGGAGCGCAGCAAAAAGCTCTCGGATGGGGGTAAAGGTGCCGGTGTAGGTGGCAGGGTTGCTTCGGGGCGTCCGTCCGATAGGTGACTGGTCTATGTTTACCACCTTGTCCAGGTACTCGATGCCCAGGATCCGGTCGTGTTTTCCCGGCCTATCCTTGGCCTTGTTGATCACCTGGGCCAGGCGTTTGTACAGGATCTCGTAGACCAGGGTGCTTTTGCCGGAGCCCGACACCCCAGTTACGCACACCAGCCTTCCCAGGGGGAATTTCACGTCTATGTTATTGAGGTTGTTTTCCCTGGCCCCTTTGACTTCCAGGGCCTTGCCGTTACCCGTGCGCCGTGAGGAAGGTACGGGGATGGTCTTCCTGCCGCTGAGGTAGAGGCCCGTAATGGACTCGCTACATGACATAATGTCTTCGATGGTGCCGGTGACTACCACGTATCCCCCTTGTTCACCGGCTCCGGGCCCCAGGTCAATGATGTGGTCGGCGGCCCGCATCACCGCCTCGTCGTGCTCCACCACGATGATGGTGTTTCCCAGGTCGCGCAGGTGCTTCAGTGTGCTAATTAGGCGGCGGTCGTCGAAGGGATGGAGGCCAACGGTGGGCTCGTCACAGACGTAGAGGACCCCTGTGAGGCCGGAGCCGATCTGGGTCGCCAGCCGTATCCTCTGGGCCTCGCCTCCGGAGAGGGTGCGGGCGGAGCGGTCCAGGGTCAGGTATCCCAGGCCGATGTTCTCCAGGAACTGAAGGCGGGTGGATATCTCTTTGAGGATGGGCTGGGCGATGGCCCGCTCCCTGGCCGACAGGGGCGCCGAGGCGCCGTTGCTGGAGCCGTCGGCGGCCAGCTGGCTGGCCCAGTAGAGGGCCTGGGTGACGGCCAAGCCGCTAACGTCCATGATCCCCTTGCCGTCCACCTTTACCGCCAGGGCCTCTGGGCGAAGGCGGTGGCCCTGGCACGCCTGGCAGGGTCTGGCGGCCATGTACCGCTCAATCTCGTTGCGGATGTAATCGGAGTCAGTCTCGCGGAAGCGGCGCTCCAGGTTGGGGATGACCCCCTCGAAGTTGGTCTCCCAGCTATAGACGCGACCGTGGTGTGTGGTGTGGCGCATGGTGACCGACTCGCCTTTGTTGCCGTAGAGGACCAGGTTAAGAGCCTCGTCAGGAAGGTCCCGCACCGGAACCTTGGTGGAAAAGTTGTAGCTTCGAGCCACCGACTCCAGGAGGCTGCCATACCAGGGGCTGGAAGAACCGGCCCGGGACCAGGGCAGAATTGCGCCTTCGCTCAGGGCCAGGTCCTTGTTGGCGAGGACCAGATCGGGGTCCACCTCCAGCTTGAATCCCAGCCCGGTGCAGGCGGTACACGCTCCGTGGGGGCTGTTGAAGCTGAAGGTGCGGGGCTCTATCTCCGGCAGGCCGGTGCCGCACTTGACGCAGGCGAACTGCTCCGAGAACTCCAGCTCCTCACCGCCCTCCATCGCCACCTGCACCACTCCGCCGCCTTCCCTCAAAGCCGTCTCCACCGAATCGGTGACGCGGGCCATCTCGATGTCTTCGTCAATGGCCAGGCGGTCCACCACCAGTTCGATGTAGTGCCACTTCCGCTTGTCCAGGTCCAGGTTGTCGGTGTCCTCTATGCGCATGACCTGGCTGTTGACCCTTACCCGGGCGAAGCCCGCCTTACGGGCTCCCTCAAAGACTTCCTTGTGTTCGCCTTTGCGGCGGCGCACCTTGGGGGCCATGACCATGATACGGCTGCCTTTGGGGAGGCCAAGGATGGAGTCCACTATCTGCTGCACCGTTTGCCTGGTTACCGGCTGACCGCACTTGGGACAGTGGGGCCGGCCCGCCCGGGCAAATAGCAAGCGCAGGTAGTCGTATATCTCGGTGACGGTACCCACCGTGGAGCGGGGGTTGTGGGACACGCCCTTCTGGTCGATGGAGATGGCGGGGGAGAGGCCCTCTATGTACTCGACATCGGGTTTGTCCATGCGCCCCAGGAACTGGCGGGCGTAGGCCGACAGGGACTCAACGTAGCGGCGCTGACCTTCGGCGTAGATGGTATCGAAGGCCAGGGAACTCTTTCCCGAACCGGAGACGCCGGTGATGACCACCAGCTTGTCTCTGGGTATAACTAGGTCAATATTCTTGAGGTTGTGCTGGCTTGCTCCCCGTATAACGATGTTTTCCTGCGGCATTTACACCTTCCCTCAACAATGGGCCAACCCTATTTTAGCACCAGCAGGGGTTTGATGGGAGGGTCTTGTAGAATTGAGGGAGGGCAAAACTCCTGATAAGGAGGAGTGGATGTCGCAGGGCATTCCCGCAGAGGGACACGGGAGACTCGCTGCCACCACGAACCCCATGCCAACTCAACGGGTGGAGGCCGAAGCCCTCCATTCACGCTCAAGAAGTCCATAGAGCAGCGTGTCCCACCAGCGCTCCTTTGAAGTACTCATTCCCTCGCAATCGGCCCTCAAGCTGCAGCCCCAGATCTCGAAAGCCGAAATCGACGATGGCCAGGGCTGCCTCAGGGGTCCCTATCCCTGTTGCCGAACGAACCCCATTGGTCCCCTCCGTACCTTTCTGAAGGCCTTTTCCAGATCCTCTGCGTTGACAAAATCCAGCATGACGGCCATCACGTGGTCCGGGTTGTAGACGATGCTGGGCTCCTGTAGGAACAGGAACCAGTGCTTGCCCCGGGTCAGGGCGCCCGTAATGGCCCCTATCATGGTCTCGATGAACTCCAGGGCCTTGTCGTAATTTGAGGACACATCGTAAACGTGGGCCATGCGTTCGCCGTTGGTCAGAAGGACATTGAAGATGGCCTTGGGGGTCTTGTCCTGGGTCATGGTGATCTTTCGCACGTCGTTAGACCCTGGGTTATGGCTGCGAGCGTTGCTCCTATTTTAACACGGAGGACGGGAAGAATTTTCCGTGTTGTTCCCTACCTCAAGATTGGCCAGTAACGGAACCATACCTTGCCTACAATGCAGTCGCCTTTGACTGGGCCCAGCCTGCGGCTGTCCAGGCTGTGGCCGCGGTTGTCCCCAAGCACAAAGCATTCATCTTGGCCCAGGACCCACTCCAGATCCCACAGCGGATTTGCGCCTCCCGGAGAGGACAAGTAAGGCTCGTTCAAAAGCTCGCCGTTGATGAGGACCCGGCTATTGGTCAGGCTCACCCTCTCTCCAGGCAATCCTACCACCCGTTTGAGGAGAGCCTTCCCGTCAAGGCTGGGGTGTGTCAGGACTACCACGTGCCCTCTCTCCGGCGGTTTCCTCCGGTAAACGGAGCGGTCGACCAGGTAGTGATAGCCATGTCGGTAGCTGGGCTCCATACTAAAGCCCTCAACCTTATACCGGCTGGCTGTCAGAAGGGCGGCCAGGAGGCCAAGGCCAGAAACACGGAGCAGAACCAGGAGCGCGTTCACTTACATCTCGGTCCCGTTGGCACGTAAGGCATTTTGGAGTATACTCCTGCAATCTAAATTCGTCTTATGGGAAAGGAGAGATATGTCTCTTTTAAGCCGCACAGTCAGCTTGATTAACCGGGTCTTCCCTGCCAGGGTGGCCCACGCCCATTGCGACATTCCTTGCGGAATATATGATCCTCACCTGGCCCAGATTGCCGCTCATACCGTGGTACGTATGTCTACCCTTATCAACGAACTGGACAAGCCGGGCCCCAACGCCACCAAGGACGAGTCGGCCATATATGCCCACAAGATAGCCCGAATGACCGCGGTTAAGGAGCACCACGCCGAGCTGGCGAAGCAGGAGCTCCGAATCCTGTGGGGTGACTACTTTAAGCCCGAGCACCTGGAGCAGTTCCCCAAGCTTCACGACACCTTCTGGAATGCCATGAAGGCGGCTTCCGAGGCACGAGTCCATCGCAACCTGGACGCGGCCAAGGGCCTACTGACGGCCACCCAGGAGATCGCCGAGATGTTCTGGAAGAGCAAGGGGGCCACCCCGGTTCGCCAGCCCTCCCGACAGACCTCCGGTGGAGAGTTGGTGTACCCCTCCTAAACATCTCTCTATCAAGCCTAGACATTAAACTAACCTTCCCGCAGGCGGGAAGGTTAGTTTTTTAACGGATGTCTGCGTCCGATGCTCTGGCCCTAGCTGCGTCTAGTGGGCCTGGATGAAGCGGTAGTGCGCCGAGTGGACTTGGCGGTTCGCTTGGTGGAGCCGGTGGTACGGCGAGTGGTTTTGGCGGTCCGACGCGTTGTCCTTCCAGTACTACTCGCCTGAGAAGGGGTGCCGTGATCATAAACATCAAAGGACTTGAACATGGGACGACCTCGCCACATGATGTCTCGTGCTTCATTTAGCCTGTCTTTAATCCTCTCCCAAGCCCTCTGCTCGTCCTCCTCCGAGTCCCACAGGGCGAATACTCCCACCTCACCCCTGTCCCAATTGTTGAACACGGTGTAGCTGTTGAGCCCCTGTACTTTGCCAAGCTCAGTCTTCAAGGACCTCAGAAGCGGCGTAACCCTTTTGATGGTATCGGGATACATAGACACCTCGGCATATACCAAACGAGCGAACATTTTAATCCTCCTGGGTTTCTAGTATTGCTATCGACCTCGCACCACTCGGACAATGGCCCGACGGTCCAAGAGCGCGTCAAACTGCTCCAACATGGTTGACATCTTAAGTACGGTCCATCAGCCAGCGGGCCGCATCCTTGGCGTGATAGGTTATTACAATGTCTGCCCCAGCCCTCCTTATGCCTGTGAGGAGCTCAAGGGTCACCTCCTCCTCGTTTATCCACTCGTTGGCGGCGGCGGCTTTGATAAGGGAGTACTCCCCGCTGACGTTGTAGGCGGCAATAGGATGGTCAAATCGGTCCCTGGCCCTGGCGATGACGTCAAGGTAGGCAAGGGCAGGCTTAATCATGACTATGTCGGCGCCTTCGTCGATGTCCGCCTGAATCTCTCGCAGGGCCATGCGGCCATTGGCCGGGTCCATCTGGTAGCTGCGGCGGTCGCCGTACTGAGGCGCTGAATCGGCGGCGATGCGGAAGGGGCCGTAGAAGGCTGAGGCGTGCTTGGCGGCGTAGGCCATGATGGGGATGTGCTTGAAATCGTGTTCATCCAGGGCGGTGCGGACGGCTCTCACCTGTCCGTCCATCATTCCCGAGGGAGCAATAACGTCGGCGCCGGCCTCGGCGTGGGACAAGGCCGTCTGAGCGTAAAGCTCCAGGGTGGCGTCGTTGTTTATACGGTCGCCGTCTACAATGCCGCAGTGACCGTGGTCCGTGTACTGGCACAGACAAACGTCGGTGATAACCAGGAGATTGGGAATAGCCTGCTTAATTACCCGGATAGCTTCCTGGATGATGCCGTGCTCGTCGTAGGCCTCGGAGCCCAGTGGGTCCTTGTGCGCCGGGAGGCCGAAAAGAAGGACACCGGGAATGCCCAGGTCGGCAACTTCAGTAACCTCGGCCAATAGGTGGTCCAGCGATAAATGATAGATGCCCGGCATGGGCGCTACCGGCTCGCGGAGGTCCCGTCCGTGGGTAACGAAAATAGGGTAGATGAGGTCTGTAGCCGAGAGCTTCGTCTCTCTAATAAGGGTCCGGAGGGGTTCTCCCTCTCTTAGTCTGCGCAGCCGCATTGCCGGGAAAGCTACCATCTTTGACTATGCACCTCGGTTTGATGTCAGATGGTTTTTGAGGGCTTGCACCAGCCCTTCAATAGTGTGTTGGGGGGCTACTATCTCAACCTTTAAGCCCAGGTCCTGAGCCGTCTGGGCCGTCACCGGGCCTATGCAAGCTATCAGAGGCCCCTCCAATAGGCTTTTGTCTCCATCCAGGAGGTCTACGAGGTTCTTCACCGTGGATGAGCTGGTGAAGGTTACAACGTCTATTTTACCATCTCGCAGAGCATTTTGGGCCTTTTGACGGGACTCCTCCGGCACCAGGGTCCGGTAAGCGATTCGTTGGTCCACCAGGGCCCCCAGCGTCTTCAACTCCTTCGTCACGTCTTGAGGAGCAATGTCGGTCCGCGGTAATAAGACCCTTGCGCCCCTCAGGTCGAACCCTGCGAAGCCTCGAACCATGTCTTTTGACGTGAACTGGGGCGGCACGAAATCGGCCTTGATACCCGAAGTCTCCAGGGCCGATGCCGTGACAGACCCGATGGCGCAGACTTTGATTCCTGCCAGGGCTCTAGCGTCCAACCCCCGGGCATTCAGCCGCTGGAAGAATGCGTCTACACCGTTAACGCTGGTAAATACAATCCATTGGTAGCTGTTAAGGGAGTCGATGGCGCTGTCCAGCTCAGAGAAGTCCTCCGGTGGCGCAATCTGGATAGCCGGTACTTCTATGGGATCGGCTCCTTCCTCGGACAGAAGGCGGCTGAGGACCGACGCCTGTGGCCTGGAGCGGGTCACCAGCACTCGCTTGCCGAATAGGGGCCTGTCGTCGAACCAGCGTATCTCCTCCCGAAGCCGCACCACTGGGCCAAAAACCACCACCACTGGCGGGCCAAGCTTTGCTTCCTCACCACGCTGGACGATGTTCTCCAGGGTTCCGGTTACCGTTTGCTGGTATGGTTCGGTGCCCCACTGCACCAGGGCAGCGGGGGTTGAAGCCATCATACCCTCTTTCAGCAGTGTATCTACGATCTTTCCCAGGGCGCCCCACCCCATGAGCACTACCAGCGTGCCGCCAGTGCGCGCCAGGACATCCCAGGGAATGGCTGACTTCTCTTTGGAGGGGTCCTCCATGGCGCTGACCACGGTGAAGGAGGAAGCAGCCTCGCGGTGGGTGAGGGGTATGCCGGCGTAGGCGGGAGCGGCTATGGCTGAGGTTACCCCAGGCACCACCTCGAAGGGTATGCCGGCCATGGCCAGCACCTGGGCCTCTTCTCCCCCGCGCCCAAACACAAAGGGGTCGCCACCCTTCAGCCGCACTACCTGTTTTCCCTCTCGGGCCCTGTCAATAAGCAGGGGATAGATGTTCTTCTGCTGGGCAGCTCCGGCGTCGGCCTCTTTGCCTACGTAGATAAGCTCCGCGCCCTCTTTGACTTCGTTCAGGAGCCTTTTATCCACCAGCCGGTCGTAGACAATCACGTCTGCTTCACGAAGGCGTCTCAGCCCTTTGGCGGTGATGAGACCGGGGTCTCCCGGACCGGCTCCTACCAGAGATACGGTTCCAAGGTGTGGATTCACGTTTATCCGTTGCCTGAGATCAGCCTGCCCGCGCCCTTCTCAATCAAGCGCTGGTGGGCTTCCATGGCAACCTCGTGGGGATTTGTGGCTCTACCCTGGGCCTTGGTGGTATAGACCTGCCTTCCGTCTGGGGAGGCCATGAAGGCTAACATCACCATGGTCTCACCGCTGACACGAGCGTAGGCGGCGGAAGGCTCCTGGCATCCGCCGCCCAGGCGTTCCAGGAAAGCCCTTTCGGCGGTAACGGCGCGGTGTGTTGGCAGATGGTCTATGGCCTCTAGTATGGAGGCCATCTCGTCATCGTCCGTACGTATCTCCACAGCCAGAGCCCCCTGGCCAGGGGCTGGGACAAACTTTTCTGGGGAGAGGTACTGA
This sequence comes from Chloroflexota bacterium, assembly GCA_027294635.1. Lineage (GTDB taxonomy): Bacteria > Chloroflexota > Dehalococcoidia > Lucifugimonadales > JAPULR01. Next base: position 9,712 of record JAPULR010000011.1, read on the forward strand.
GATACCTGGTCCTGTAAGCCTAGTCTTATGACCCCGGCGGCGGCCAGGAGGACACCGTCGTAGTCTTGGCCAAAAGCCTTGTTGATTCGGGTTTCCACGTTTCCCCTTATGGGAACGACTTGAGATTCTGGGGACATGGCCATGAGCTGGGCGGTGCGCCTGGGACTGCTGGTGCCTATTCGGGCGCCGGAGGGAAGGCCATCGATATCGCAGTTCCACCGGTTAATCAGCACGTCGCGGGGGTCCTGGCGCTGACAGACGGCGCCTATGGCTAGACCCGCTGGCAGCAGAGGAGTTAAGTCCTTCAGGCTGTGAACAGCCATGTCAATATCGCCCCGCAGCAGTGCATCCTCTATCTCTTTAACGAATATTCCCAGGCCCAGGCTGGCCAGGGGAGCTTCAGCGGATTTGTCGCCCCCTGTTCGTATGGTCTTGACTGCAAACTCTCGCTGGGGGTGCTTGTCCTTTAGCTGGGCGACCACCTCATCCGTTTGGATGAGGGCCAGTTTACTGCCCCGGGTCCCGATCACCAGGCGTCTCATGGCGCTTCTTCCGCAGTGGCGAGTCCGGAAAGGAGGAGCTCCAGGGCTTCCACCTCACGGCCCTTCCGCACCATGTCAATCAGGTCAGTGGTTATATACTGCTGCCATCGGTCCGGCGGGACTTGAAGACCTCTGGTCTTGACCTCGCTCCTGGCTTTGGAGAGGAGGGGGGCCAGCTCGGCGTAGTCTAGGAGGTCGCTTTCCTCCAGGGTTTCCCGCAGCTTCCGAGCAAGGGCGGGACTGGCGCCGCCGGTGGATATGGCAAAGGTCACCTGGCCCCTCTTTACCACCGAGGGGGCGATGAAGGTGCATAGGGGTGGGTAGTCCACCACGTTCAGAAGCACCTTTTTAGACTCCGCTTCCTGGGCAATGACGCGATTGACCTCCGTAATGTTGGTGGCGGCGATGGCGACAAAGGCGCCCTTCAGGTCTCCTTCTTGATATACGCGTTCATGCCAGGTGATTTTGTCCTGGTTAGCCCACTTGCGAATGGCGGAGGTGGCCTCGGGGCTGATCACGGTTATAGAGCAGTCGTGCTCAATTAGGCTCTTTATCTTGCCCTCGGCTATCAGTCCGCCGCCGATGACGACGCAGGACCTTCCCTTGAGGTCAAGGAAAACCGGGTAGTAGGAGGTCATGGCGATTCTTTCCGCGGGTGGGCCCTAGCCTACACGAAGTACCGCACCCGGGTCTTTTTGTACTCCCGGCTGCTGTAGAGGATAAGATAATCGTCAAGGTTGGTGGCCCGGGAAATCTCGGATATCGCCTCCTCGCAGCCTCCTTTGGAAGTGGCATGAATCATGGTGAAGTGGGTGTAAGGCCAGTCGGGGAAGGTGGGTCGTTGATAGCAGTGAGTTACGCCGGTGTGGGCGGCCATTATCTTGCCCACTTCTTCGGCACGCTCCTCGGGGACCTCCCAGACGGCCATGGCGTTGGACTTAAACCCCGCCTTGCGATGGTGCAGTACGGCGCTGTAGCGACGCATTATGCCCCGCTCCTGAAACTCGGTAGCCATGGCGTACAGATCCTGGTTTGAGAGGCCCAGCCGCTGGGCCATCCCGTCGAAGGGGCGGCTGACCATGGACAGGTCCTCCTGGAGCTCTCGGATTGCCTGGATGTCAAAATCGCTCAGCGTCACCGGCTTGTTCCAGTCTTTAGAGACGGGCTTGTTAAACCCATCGGGGCTGTAGTCAAAGGCGGCACTCTTGCGCTCCACCATATCGAAGTTGACGCCTATCTTGAAGAACCGGATGGTGGGCATCAGCCGGTGGGATTGGGCCTGGGTCCTTCGGGCCATGTCGTTGATCGTATCCTCCAGGCTCTCATCGGACGCTACCGCCAGGGTGAACCAGAGGTTATAGAAAGAGCCCTCCCGGGCGTAGTTGTGGCTGACTCCCGGATGCTCGTTTATCTTGAGGGCGGACTTGTGCAGATCGGCGGGTGGGTAGGCCATGGCCACCAGAGTCGTTTTGTAGCCCAGTCGCCGTGTGTCAAAGATGGCGCTTATCTGGCGCACCACGTTGCTTTTGCGCATTGAGGCCAGACGCCGCAATAGTTCGTCCTCGGAAATACCAAGCTGGTCTCCTATCTCCTTGTAGGGCTCGTCGACCAGCGGAAACCCGGACTGGATGATGTTCAGGAGTTTGCGGTCCACCAGGTCCATTTTATTCATCGGCCCTCTTATGCCAGGGTCTGGTGTTTCCCTGACTAATTTCTGGCGAAATTTCCGGCTATCAATTGTACCAAAACGATAACGCTTGTGAAAATCGATACACGAAAAAGTTGGGTGCTTTCCGTAGAGACATGATACATCAAAGTTCTGAAAATAGATTGTTCGTCAACGGTCTGTGTGATAAAGTTAAAGTACAACGGTAAGCAGTATGGAAAGTAAGTTAA
>JAPULR010000110.1 GCA_027294635.1 Chloroflexota bacterium
GGACGGCTTACCCGTGGGCTTGCAGATAGTCGGGAGGCCCATGGAGGAGGAAACCGTCTTTCGTTTGGGCCACGCCTACCAGGAGGTCACCGACTGGCACACCCGAAGGCCTCCTATCTAAAACAGCCTCTGTTCCGCTCACCCTTCGACATGCTCAGGGTGAGCGGAATACCGAGGTGCAACCGCTCGTGGTGAGCTTGTCGAACCATCATGGTGAGCCCGTCGTCCCGATGGGGCATCGGGATCAGGGCCCCGTTATTCCCGTTATCCCGTCTGTACCGATAACGGTATCTGCGGGATAAATCGGGATTATCGGGATCGAACCATGAGCAGGCAGCAACCTCTTTCAAAACGTGGCATCCGGTGGATGGCTGGAGCCCATGTGTGTCATCCTGAAGGAGTCCCGATTTCCCGACTAAGTCCCGCTATCGGGACAAGTCGGGAGGACGACTGAAGTATCTAATTCCAGACTCTTAAATAGATACTTCGTCCCGATGAATCGGGACTCAGCATGACATAGCTGGAATAGAACGCGGATGGGGGTGCATTTCTGTTCATGGTGAGCCCGTCCTGTCCCGATGGGGCATCGGGATCGAACCACTAGCGGAGAAAAGCCGTTCCTCGATGCACCTCGCCTCAACCTTCAACTTCATCTCAAGGGTATCAACAAGGTGAGACTAGCTCTCCGACCTAAAACTTGCGCAGGAGGTTACCTATGGCAGACCTATATCCTGAGAAGCGGTCCGCCTTAAAGTGGGTAGACACCCATCGGCAGCGTCTTTCGGACTTTCACCAGCAGATTTGGCACTATGCTGAGCCCGCCTGGCGGGAGTACCGCTCCGCCCAGGCCTACTGCGACTTGCTGCGCTCCGAAGGATTTGAAGTGGAGGAGGGTACTGGTCAGATGCCTACGGCCTTCCTGGCCACCTTCGGCAGCGGGAGGCCGGTCATCGGCACCTACGCCGAGTACGACGCGGTCCCCGGCAACTCCCAACAGCAGGTGCCCTATCAGGCGCCTCGGGCCGGCCTTCATCCCTGGGCTGCCGGGCATACGGATCCGCATTCGGCCCTGGGTGTGGCCGCTCTTGCGGGGGTTCTGGGAACCAAGGCCGCCATGGAGCGGCACGGCTTAAAGGGGACCATCGCCATTTTCGGGGAGCCGGCAGAAAAGGTCTGCGGCTCCAAGCCCGCCCATGCGGCCAAGGGCTACTACGACGGCTACGACGCCTTTATCTCATACCACCCCCACCCAACCAACACCACCATCTGGGACACCCACTGCGGCTCCTACTGGAGCGCCGTCTTCACCTTTGAGTGCCACAACCCGGAGCGATGGGTTGATGAACGACTGCTGGCGGGGCCCGCCCATTCCCACTCGGCGCCCCGATGTCCCGGCGCCATAGACGCCCTCTGCCTGATGTACACCACCACCAAGTACACCAAAGAGGCCATGTATCCCCACACGGGCACCTGGACCCTCAACGAGTTCATCATGACCGGAGGCCAGTGCACCTCCGACAACCTGCCGCCCCGGTTCAGCCAGATACAGTACGCCTGGCGATCTCCCACCCTCGATATTCAGCAGCGGATTTTTGACGTCCTGGAGGCCAACGCCAAGAGTGCCGCCGAGGTCACGGGCTGCGAGGTCTCGGTCAGGTGGGTCACCAAGACACGGGTGGGCCTGGCAAACCACACCATAGCCGATCTGACGTACAGAAACTTGGAGATAGTCGGTGCGCCTCAGTTCGATGAGCAGGCCAGGGAGTTCGGAAGGGCCATCCAGCGAAACCTGGACATTGCGCCTATGGAAGACCCCTTTACCGATGACTGCCAGCGCCTGGTTCCACCCAAAGAATTTGAGGCCCAGGTGCGCCGGCAGCTTCCGCCCTGGCAGGCCAACTTCACCTCCGACGACTACGTGGACTACACCTGGCACGCTCCCACGGTGCGCCTCCACACCAGCCGCCCCTCCTTAAAGCCTTCGGAGCCCGGCTATCAGTACCCCGCGTGGGTACGCAACGCCTTGGGAGGGGTGAGCCACTGCATTGACCCCGGCATGTTTGTTGCGGGCAAGACCATTGCCGCCACCTTTGTGGACCTGCTGACTCAACCCCAGGAGTTGGAGAGGGCGCAAGCGGAGTTCAAAGAGCGGACTGGCGGTGGGGTTGGGGGGAATAGGTGGGTTGCTCCGCTGCTGCCACAGGATTTCCTCCCCCCGGTGGACCTTCGTTGGCCCGAGTATGTGCAGACACCCCGGGGAGAGGAGTGGTGGATCCCCACGCCCCTCGGCTCGGCGGGCTTATAAGCGGCCTTTCCTTCCTCCTGAAGACCTACCCCAATGAGACTACTACCGCCCTCATCGACGATGTCTCCCTGGTGGTCAGTTAGTAGGTCCTCCTGGCCATCGCCGCCCATGCCAGCCCTGAGGATACCCGCGTAGACATCACTCTCAGCGGATGGGACCTGAAGATCGGCAACCGTATGATTAGCGCCAGGTCAGAGACACCGGCTGAGAAGGCATCCTTCAAGAAGCCAGATGTTTGGCACTGGCCGATGGGTTCTTCGAGTGGCGCAAGAAGGGTAAGGAAAAGATACCCACCTTCATCTTATTCAAGTCGCGGGAGCCCTTTGCCTTTGCTAGCCTGTAGGAGGCCTGGAAATCACCGGACGATGAGGTTGTCAGGCCTTGCAACGTTGTGACGAGATTGAGGAAGAACCTCGAATCTTCCGTGGAAATCTGGTAAGAATATGAACCAGGGTACACTACTCTAAAGACGTCAGGCCTGTGCATAGTATCGTCGGCCTCACTGCCAGCCAGGAATACCACGTCGGCCCATCTCTGGCTCATTTTTCGAGATGCAGCGCTTGTAGACTTTACATGACGTGTTTTGTATCCCTTTGTTTTTATTATGTCCCTTATATACTTTCCTCTTTTGGAGTCACTATCCACGATAATTACTTCGGCCATCGCCATCCCCTTAATCGATGATACATACAGAGGTTTAACCACACCCAGGTGACATCTTATAGTCTGGACCTACCGGCAGTACTGTCCAAAAGTACCAGGATTGCTGGGCGATCTGATACCTACTCCACCTGGTCCCAACTCAGAGTAACCCACTTACCATGCGCCAGTGTTATCCGGTAAGCGGGAGCTCTCTTGTCAGGGTAGTCAACACTCCTTTAAAACACCCTGCCGCTCATCTCGCCGAGGTATCCCTCAAAGGTTCCTGAGGCTTCCCTTACGACGTCTCCCTTTCCGAACTTGTATCACATGTCGCGCACTAGACGATCAAGGAGTGCTTGAAATAGGGTTCACAGGGCATAAAGGCGAGCGGTGCCGCGTACTGATCTCCGGGTCATTAGATCTGCTTGTACTGAACGGTAGGTCAACCCAGAGACGATCCAACGTGCCGCCACAGACCGCAACTCCGCCTACGGTCATACCGATGAGGGATGATGGCGTCGGTAGAAAGGCGGATAGGTTCATGGGCCCTTTGTCCTGGGCAAAATCGGTATCCTTGCCGATGACGCGAGAAGATTCAGTGGCTTAACATGAGCAGCATGAAAAACCGCAAACGGGCCCTTAGTTCAGTGAGAACAGGAGGGGATGCAGACCAGAAAGACTGGATCGGCTTTGGCGTATAATGAATCTCCGATGAAAGAGGACGCAAGAGACACTGCGGGGGTCATCGCACCGCCGCCACTGATATACCTGCCCACCCTTCTAGTCGGACTGGCCCTCCATTTTGCCTTTCCGGTATCCTTCCTGCCCGGCTACTGGCTCCAGCTGGCCATCGGCCTGCCCCTCATTGGTGCTTCAGTCATCGTCGCGGCATCGGCGTTACGGACGATGAGACGAGCCGGGACAGACGTTAGCGTCAACAAGCCGACGACGGCCATCGTGATGCAAGGGCCCTACCAGTTCTCCCGCAACCCGATATACTTGTCTTTGACGCTTCTTTATTTCGGGATCGCCATTTCTTTAAACGCCCTCTGGGTGCTGGTACTCGTCCCAATACCCTTTGCCATCATCAACCTGGGCGTAATCAAACGAGAGGAGCGCTACCTGGAGCAAAAGTTCCGCCAGGAGTACACGAGCTATAAGGCGAGGGTTCGGCGGTGGCTTTGAGAAGCACCCAGTCGACCAGAGCTGGGCGTGACAGGAAGGGTGGGTTCCAGAAAAAGCTCAACCTACTTGTTCGGGGTACCAGGGCAGAGAAGAGATCCAGCTAAATAGAGGGCATTATCTAATCCAGCTGTACGTTGACCAGAGGCCCATGACGATTCTCCTGCACATAGGGAGTAGCTTCCACCTGGGACACTCCCTCTATCTGATGTAGCGCCTCTACTAGTAGGAGCGGCTTTCGCAGCACCAAGCGAATGTCCACGCCGCCCTTGGCCGTGCCCACTAGCTCCAACACTCGGACATGGTGCCTCTGGCGTAGAGCATTTACAAACGAAACTACCGATCGGATCGAGTCGGTTGCCTTCACACACAAACTTACGAGCCCTTGGTATGTCCTATCTCGATCTTCTTGGGAGATTTGGGTCCATTCCATAGGATTGTCCGCAATGGCACTCAGGTGCCCGATAGTTCCATTTGCCATCATGATTTTCTCTCTACGTTTATCGACTTGATAGTCCTATGGTACCCTTCACCGATAAAGCACCAAGCAAATAAGTAACAAAAACTTATAAAGAAATCATCCGGAGTTCTATAGGTATCAAAGATGAGCATGGTGTGGCCGTGGGCAAGCGCGGCGACCTGGTTATCCTTGAAGCAAGATCGGGCCACGAAGCCATTGTTGGCCAGGCACGCGAGCTGTGGGTCCTCAAGAACGGTCGATCTGTGGCCCGAGGAGGTCATCTGCTGATCGATCCTACAGACTGACTCTCACTTGGTGTCAGGTGGTTCCTGGGGATGCCTTGATGCGCCATTAGGTGGCCATAAAATCCACAAGTGCCCTGAACCTGTTTGTCCCGACTTGTCCTGCAGTCGGGAAGACGGGATCGAAGGGTGTCCCTCAGCCCATACGATGAAAAGACACCAGCAACCTTAAATTGGGGGCCGCCGCTTATGCCACTCGGTGGCCTGCTCGTAGGCGTGGCCCACCTTCAGGACGGTCTTATCTTCAAAAGGTCTACCTATTATCTGTAGACCCATCGGCAGGCCCGCGTCGGTAAAGCCGCAGTTCACCGAGAGCGCCGGACACCCCGCAAGACTGGCGGGGTGGGTGAAGCTGCGCCGCGCGAAGAAATTCTCCTTCATGTCCGCTCGACTGGCCAGGCCGGTGGGTGGAGGCACCGTAGGAGCCACAGACGGAGAGGTGGGATAGACCATAATGTCTACGGTATCAAAGGCCGACAACATCTGATTACGCCAGACCTCCCTTAGCTGCAAACACTTGTAATAGGTCTGGGCTGGAATAAGGCTGGCCATCAGCATGGTCAACCTCAGTTCATTCTGGTATTCGTCCAGTCGTTCCTTTATATATTGCTGGTGGATGGCGGCGGCTTCCACCAACTCTCCCACTAGGGAGAAGGCCGCCGTCTGCGCGATCATCGGCAGGGATATCTCCTGTATCGAAGCCCCCAGTTCGCCCAGAACCTCAATAGCCTTGACAACGGCGGTACGAATCTCCGGGATCACGTCGTCGGTGTGGACCCTTTCGGTAACTACGCCTACCCTCAACCCCCCTATGTTTCCATTCAATGCCTCGGTATAGTCGGGCACGGGCATGTCCCAGGTGTAACGGTCTCTGGGGTCATGGCCGGCGATGGCCTGGAGCGTCATGGCACAGTCGGCCACGGTACGGGACATGGGACCTATCACATCTTTGGACCAACAGGCCCCTAATAGGCCGTAGCGGCTCACCAATCCGTAGCTTGGTCGGAACCCCGCCAGTCCGCACGAAGCAGCCGGCCCCCGGACAGAGCCGCCAGTGTCCTCCCCTAGAGAGGTGGCGCACAGGAAGGCCGCCGTGGCTGAAGCCGAGCCGCCACTGGAGGACCCGGCGTACCGCGACAGATCCCAGGGGTTGTGCATCATGCCGTGAGGAAAGTGGTGATTGGTGGTAATGGCAAACTCGGTTAGATTAGTCTTCCCTAGCAGGATGGCCCCGGCCTTCCTCAGCTTGGTGACGACGGTAGCATCTTCCTGAGGAATAAAATCCTTGAGGATGTTCGAGCCGGCGGTGGTAAGGACTCCTCTGGTCAGCAGCTGATCCTTCAGGGCCACCGGAATTCCATGCATGGGCCCTATGTACCGCCCCGCGATAATGGCTTCTTCCGCTTTTTGCGCCTCCTCCAAGGCTTCTTTGGCACAGACGGTAATGTAGGAGTTGAGCTTGGGGTTCAGCTCCTCGATGCGGTCCAGGTAGGCCTCCACCGCCTCCACGGGAGAGACCTCCCTGTCTTTTATCCGCTCCGATAGCTCCGTGGCGGTGAGGTAGGGGATATCTGCCTTGTTCATTCAGCGCCCTCTTCTTAAAAGGTTCTTATACCCTGATAACTTCTTTACTAATTGCCGCGCCTGAACCAGTCAATGACCTCCGAGCCGGTGGCGGCCCAGACCCCCTGGCGGGCCGTCATGTAACCCAAAGCACTGTCCAGGTAAGCGATGCGGAAGGGCTGGCCGATGAGCCAGGGATGTAGGTTCAGCACCAGCAGGCGGCCACTCTCTGCGCCGTCCCGGTACATTACATCGAAGCCCTCCTTGAGCATGGTGGTGTACCGGGTCACAGGGATGCGCCGGTCCCACAGTGCCTTGACGTCGTCCAGCTCCAGCATTATGGGCAGGGCGAAAAGTTCCCCCTGGGGCACCTTCATGGCATAGGGCTGCTCGTCGTTGGCCCAGTCGCAGACATAGCCGATCCCCGCCTCCGCCAGCAGCTGGGGCGTCCGGGCCGACTCCCCGTATTCAGGCCCCAGCCAACCCCTGGGAGCTGAGCCCGTGGCGTGGGTAAGGGCTTCTATGGACTCTCGAATATACCCTCGCTCTGCTTCCTCCGACATCTCGCTGGTAATCATCCGGCTCACCGACACCCCGTGGCCGATGATCTCGCAGCCCCGTTGGAGGCAGTGCTTCACCAGATAGGGGTAGTTCTCGGTGGTGAGGGCGTCCATGGCCACCG
>JAPULR010000111.1 GCA_027294635.1 Chloroflexota bacterium
ATTGGTAGCCCTAAGAGTAAACTCTGGGGCTTCTTTGCCTGGGGTTAACGCCACGGATATCCTCCTCTAGCCCTACAATACCTTACCTCTGCAGTTTAGCAGAAAATCCAAGCCTAAGACTACAAACCCTTGAACGGGGCCTTAGCCTCCGTTGATGGGAGTGCCAGCGTCATCTATAATCGGCTTATAGACCTTCGGTTTCATCTTACTGCTGACGCCATTCACAGATTCCACGCTAATCGTCGACTCGGAGGTATGTGTGCGCGAACGGACCCCTTGTAACGAGTTGAGCCTTGACCAGACGGGAAGTCAGGTAACACTGGCAGGTTGGGTGCACCGGCGCCGCGACCATGGAGGTCTTATCTTCATAGACCTGCGGGACAGGTCGGGGCTAGCCCAGGTCGTATTCAATCCTGATATTGCGCCGGAGACCCATAGGGCCGCGGAAGATGTCCGCGTGGAGTGGGTGTTGAAGGTCGTGGGCCAGGTTGAGAAGAGGCCCCCTGGAACGGAAAATCCCCGGCTGGCTACGGGTTACGTAGAGGTGCTGGCCACCGAGATAGAGGTGCTCAACCCATCCAAGACGCCACCCTTTTATATAAACGAGGAGCAGGAGGTGGATGGGAGTCTGCGCCTTACCTATCGCTACCTGGACCTACGTAGGGAGCGGATGCAGCGGAACCTGGTCTTGCGGCACAAGGTGATCAAGTTTATCAGGGATTTCCTGGACGTTCGCGGTTTCGTAGAAATAGAGACCCCCATACTGATTAAGAGCACCCCCGAGGGGGCTCGGGACTACCTGGTGCCCAGCCGACTTCAGCATGGCAGTTTTTACGCCCTTCCCCAGTCGCCCCAGCAGTTGAAGCAGCTTCTGATGGTGGCTGGCTTTGAGAAGTACTTTCAGATCGCCCGGTGCTTCCGGGACGAGGACCTTCGCGCCGATCGCCAGCCAGAGTTCACACAGCTGGACCTGGAGATGAGCTTTGTGGATGAGGAGGACATTCTTGGTTTGATTGAGGAGCTCTACGTTCAGATTGTAGGGACTGTGACCCCTGAGAAGAGGGTGGTGAACCCGTTTCCACGTCTGGACTATAAAATGGCTATTGCCAGGTACGGCACCGACAAGCCCGACCTGCGCTTTGGTCTGGAGCTGGCCGACATCACCAAGGTAGGGGCTGAGAGCCAGTTCCAGGTATTCCGCTCAGTCGCCGACAGCGGCGGGGTTATCAAGGGTTTTGCCGCGCCCGGTTGCGCAGCCTACACCCGGCGCCAGCTGGACGAGCTAACGGAGTACGTCCGAGCCAGGGGCGCTCGTGGCCTGGTGACCGTCGCTTTGGAGGAGGGCCAAGGAGATTTGGAAGGTCTGACCATGGATCAGGTCCGCTCGGTGGCCGCCCGCCATCTGACGCTGGAAGAGGTCAAGGCTATTGCGTCCAGGATGGGCGCTTCCCTGGGAGACCTTCTGCTTATCGTGGCGGGACCCGCCGGTGACGTGAACAACGCCTTGAGTCAGCTTCGAAATCTGATGGGTGAGCGGCTGGAGCTAGCGGACCCAGACACCCTGGCCTTTGCCTGGATAGTTGATTTTCCCCTGTTGGAATGGAAGCCAGAGGAGAACCGGTGGGACGCACCTCACAATCCCTTTTCATCGCCTAAAGACAAGGACATACATCTCCTGGATACCGATCCCGGAGAAGCCCTGGCCAAGCAGTATGACATGGTCTGCAACGGCTACGAAGTGGGTGGCGGCAGCATCCGAAATCATAAAATGGAGATTCAGGAGAAGGTTCTGAAGCTCATGGGGCATTCAAAAGAGGCAATGCAGAGCCAGTTTGGGCATCTCCTGAACGCTTTGGAGTACGGAGCGCCGCCCCACGGAGGAATTGCGATGGGTATAGACCGGCTTGTGATGCTCCTGGCTAACGCCAACAACATACGTGAGGTAATAGCGTTCCCCAAGACCCAGAGTGGGACCGACCTTCTGTTCGGCGCCCCCGCCCCCGTAGACGAGAGCCAGCTCAGAGAGCTTGGGTTGAAGCTCTTAGAAGGGTAGATTTCCTGGGATATGTCGCCTTGTCTACTTTGCTTTAGATCATGGGAATAGTTTCACAATCATGGCCCTGTGCTATAATCGATGCCAGGGAATTGGGGGAGAAAAGTAGTTGAAAGTAACTCGTGAGGAGACCCTTCCAACGGAGGTTATCCTCAACATTGTACTTGAGCCCGACGATATAGAGCCCCATCTAGACTGGGCCTATCGCAGACTGGTCAACAAGGTCCGGATACCGGGTTTCCGAATGGGGAAAGCCCCCAGGGCTATCCTGGAGAGCGTGGTGGGGAGAGAGCACCTGTTGCACGAAGCGCTGGAGCGTGTGGTCTCCGGCTCGGTAGACGAGGCCGTGAAGCAGGAGAGCCTCGAGCCATACATCCAACCCGACGTGGATGTGACCAGCTTGGAACCCCTGTCCATCAAGGCTACCGTTCCCCTGGAGCCTCTGGTTACCCTTGGCGATTACCAGAGCCTCCGAATCGACCGTGAGCCGGTCAGTGTGGGCGATGAACAGGTAGACGATGTCCTTGAGCGGCTGAGAAGTGAGTCCGCCCCCTGGGAACCAGTGGACCGTCCGGTGCAGTTCGACGACCAGGTGACCATAGACGCACTGGGAACCGTGGATGGGCGCACCGTGGTTGACGACAAGGGCATTGAATATGTTCCTTCAATGGAGAACAAGCTGCCCTTGCCCGGGTTTTCGGTGTACTTGGAAGGGGCCAAGAAGGGCGAGTCCAAGACCTTCACCCTTACGTTGGCAGAGGACTACAACGACTCTACGCTTGCAGGCAAAGAGTGTAGATTCGAAGTCAATATACATGAGATTAAACAGAAACTGCTGCCGGAGCTGGATGACGAGTTCGCCAAGGGGGTGGGAGAGGGATTTGACAGCCTCCGGGCCCTGAAGGAGTCCGTTCTGGAGAACCTGACCAAGACCGCCGAGAGAGAGGCGGACCAGGAGCTTTACGAAAAGGCGCTGCAACAGGTCATAGAGGACGCCACCGTGGAGTTTCCCCGCATGCTGGTAGACCGGGAGCTGGAGCATATGTGGCTCGACCGGGAGGAGGCGCTTCAATCGCGGCGTATAAACATGGAAACCTACCTTCAGCAGGTTGGCAAGTCTGAGGAGGAGCTGAAGGAGGAGATGAGGCCCGGGACCCAGGAACGACTGGTACGTTCCCTGGCGCTAAAAAAGTTAGCCCAGGACCAGAACATTGAGGTTACCTCGGAAGAGGTAGACAAGGAAATCGAGGGTATATTATCAAGCTCCAACACTACCGATGAGTCAGTGAGGCAAGCTGTCTCATCTGAGAGCTTCAGAAACCAGATTGAGTCCACCCTCCTGACCAGGAGGACCCTTGAGCGTTTGGCTCAGATCGTTCAGGGAGACGGGGCTGTGAGTGAGGAATCCGCTGAAGAAGAAGTAACTGAAGAACCTGATCAAGGAGATGGCAAGAGTGACAGCTAACCTCGAGAATATCATACCCATGGTGATAGAGACGGGTCCTCGCGGCGAGCGAGCCTTCGACATATACTCCCTTTTGCTGAGGGAGCGAATTATCTTCTTAGGCTCACCTATCGGTGACCAGACGGCCAACCTCATCATCGCTCAGCTACTCTTCCTGGAACGGGAAGACCCTGACAAGGACGTTAGTCTTTACATAAATAGCCCTGGCGGAGTAATTTCTGCGGGACTGGCTATTCACGACACCATGCGTTTGATAAAGTGCGACGTCTCAACCATCAGCGTGGGCATGACCGCCAGCATGGGCACCGTGATTTTGGCTGCGGGAGCCAAGGGCAAAAGATACGCCTTGCCCAACTCCACCATTCATATGCATCAGCCAGTAGGAGGCGCTCAGGGTCAGGCCAGCGATGTTGAAATTGCGGCCAGAGAGATCCTCAGGGTACAGGACGTGATCCGGACCATTCTCTCGGAGAACACCGGCCAGTCTTACGATAAGATCGCTCAGGATACCGACCGGGACTACTACCTCACGCCGGAGCAGGCCCTTGACTATGGGATCATTGACGAGATCCTTAATCAGCCTCCGGCCACTGACGGAGCGAGCAGCTCCTAGACACATCGAACCTTATTCAGGGAGCAAAAAGGGGCCTGCCCTCCGAGGGCAGGCCCCTTTCAAATCCTTGACTAAGGGAGGTCTGGTTTGTCTCTAGGCAGCGCCCCCCCAGCAGGGTGCGGAAAAACCTTTTGACCGCTCCCTGACCCTCTTCCTGTCCAGGAAGGGGGAAGAAGTTGTATTTGAGGGTATCCCTTCGACGATGCTCAGGGCAGGCTTTCAGACTCTCGCCAGTCCCGAGTCGTCGGGACTGCACCCCTCATTTTTCATAAGCCGGATAATTCGATATCCCCTTCAGCGATTCTTTGCAGGGTCTCCACGTAGAACTCGTGCTCCCTCTTCAACACCCGCCCTCTCAGGGATTCGACGCTGTCGTCCTTGAATACCGGTACCTGAGTCTGGGCGATAATAGGGCCGTGGTCGTACGCCTCGTCTGCCAGGTGGATGGTCACACCGGTGACGCCATCGCCGGAGGCCAGGACAGCCTTGTGGACCTTATCGCCGTGCATACCTTTGCCTCCAAACCTCGGCAGCAAGCCGGGGTGGATGTTCAGAATCCGCCCTTGGTAGTGAGAGACCGTTAGGGGCCCTAGCAGCTTCATGTAACCCGCTAGGACCACCAAATTGACTCTGTGTTTTTCTAGTGTGTCCCTGATAGCCTGGTCCAGCTGCTGTGACGATAGATGGGTCTTTCCGCTGAGATGATAGTTGGGAACTCCCTCGTTTTTTGCGCGCTGGAGGGCCATCGATCCGGAGTTGTTACTGATGACAACGCAGCACCGGGCGTGGAGGCGGCCCTCTTTGCAGGCGTCGATGATTGCCTGAAGGTTGCTTCCTCCGTGGGAGGATAGGACGCCTAGGCGGAGTACGGCCATAGCGCACTCATGCCCTGGTAAAGGGCCTGCT
>JAPULR010000112.1 GCA_027294635.1 Chloroflexota bacterium
TCGGTATCGGTTCCCGGACTGCTGAAGGGCTGGACCGAAGCTCACCAGCGATATGGTCTGCTCAAGCTGGAAAAGGTGCTGGAGCCAGCCATTGACCTGGCGAAAAATGGCTTCCCCGTTAGTCACACGGTATCTGTCGCCATTGCTGCCGACAGCCTCCTTTGCGAGTTCCCTACCTCCAGGGCCATTTTTACCCGCGATGGTCGACCCCTGCGACCCGGAGAGATACTCTATCAGCGGGACCTGGCCCGCACCTTTCAGAAAGTTGCCCAAGAGGGCTCGGCCGTCTTCTATGAGGGAGAGGTTGCCCGGTCTATCACTCAGTTTACTCAGGAGCAGGGCGGCCTGCTGACCATGAAGGACCTAGTCGATTATCACGTTCGATGGCAGGAACCTATCTCTACAACTTACAGAGGGTACACCGTGTTCGAGGCTCCACCCAACTCCAGCGGGCATGTACTGTTGCAAGAGCTGAATCTGGTGGAGTCTTTCGACCTGAAATCCCTGGGCTGCAACACCGCCGAGAGCGTTCACCTCATGGTCGAAGCTAAGAAGCTTGCCTTCGCCGACCGGGAGGCCTACCTGGCGGACCCGGAGTTCGTAGACGTGCCCATTCCGGGGCTTCTCTCCAAAGAATATGCCAGGGAGCGTGCCGTGGCCATAGACCTGGAACGCGCCGCCGCCAACGTTGGCGCCGGTGACCCCTGGCGCCATCAGGAGCCAAGGGGCCGGGTCCCCATGCCCAGGGCCCAGGTGGGGACGCCTCGAGAGGATACCACCTGCTTCACCGTGGTGGACCAGTGGGGTAACGCCGTGTGCCAGCTTCAGAGCCTCCAAAGCGCCTTTGGCTCCAGCATCGTCGCCGGAGATACGGGAGTCCTTCTAAACAATCGCATGAGCTATTGGCACCTGGAAGAGGACCACGTAGACTGCCTCCAGCCGGGAAAGCGGGTGCGCCACACCATGAACCCGGTGATGGTCTTCCGCGAGAATGGCGGTCGTCGGGAGCTTGTGTTGGTGTGCGGCACTCCGGGGGCCGATACTCAGGTCCAGACCAACCTTCAGGTGATAACTCACGTCCTGGACTTTGGCATGACGGTGGCGGAGGCGGTGGAGGCGCCCCGTTGGAGGCATCTCCAGAATCCCACCGAGTCCACTTATCCTCACATATGCGAGGACGAGCTCTGGCTGGAGGGGCGGTTTGCATCGGACGTGCGCCAGGGCCTGGAGAGAAGGGGGCACCACCTTAACATCCTAGACGACTGGGGCGGCACCGGCAGCGAGATGATGATACAGGTGGACGCCGAGGAAGGGGCCCTCCACGGCGCGGCGGACCCGCGGCGTGACGGCTACGCCATAGGGTGGTGAACGTCTGACGCTTGACCCGCTCTTCCTTGGATAAGCTCAGGATGAGTGGGTTCACTCGGTTCGTTGTACGTTTTTTGGTGGGCTCAGGAGGAGTGGGTTCACTCCAATCGTTGTAGGGTCCTTGCCCAACGAGCGAAAAACCGCTCATGGTGAGCCTGTCGAACCATGAGCCCTGGCAAGCTGTCTCAGGTGTTCCCAATCCTGCTTGATTAAAGCTTCCTTCTTTCGCCTAGACCACCCTTTGACTTGTCGCTTACGTTGAAAAGCTTCATCCCTCGATTGAAATTCCTCGGCAAAGACGCGATCAAGTGGTCGATGACCAGAAGTGTACCCCGGAATATTTCCTCTATTATGCGCTACAATCCGCCTTTCCAGGCTATCGGTGTGTCCAACGTAGTAAGAGCCGTCTGAACACCGCAAAATGTAGAGAAAAAGCTTACTTTATCTCGCTACTTAGTACGCTCCTCCTTCGACAAGCTCAGGATGAGCGGATTCACTCGGTTCGTTGTATGTTTTTGGGGGCTCAGGATGAGCGGGTCTTTTACACCTTCTCTAATAGTGTCCCAAAAACCCAAGCCGCGCTGGGTAACCATCCGTTCACTGCGAACCCCTCGAACCTTAGTGCGGGCAACACCTGTGGCTGTCATTCTGAGCGAAGCGAAGAATCTGAACTAAAGACCCTTCGACAAGTCCGACTCCGTCGAGACTCTCGACCATCGGTCGGAGCTCAGGATGAGCGGGTTCACTCCGTTCGTTGTACATTTTTTGGTGAGCTCAGGCCAAGTGGGAAAATCAATTGCCTTTGTGAGCCCTTCGGCGGGTTCAGATCTCTCGACAAGCTCAGGCCGCTCGGGGGAATCACCCGCCCCGCTACGTTGTGCCGATACCTTCCAGCAATCGAGGTCCGTAGAGCCTAACGGAGTTGTCCCAGAGAATCTTCCGCTTGGACTCGTCGGAGATGGGCTGGTTCATCATGTTAGGCACCGGCTCCCAGGGGTCGGGGGCGTCGGCGTGGGGGTAGTCGGTATTGAAGACGATGTTGTTGTCCCCAACGTGCTCTATGGCGAACTTGATGCCCGGCTCGTCGGCGTCGCAGGCGATGTAGCACTGGCGGTCGAAGTACTCGTAGGGCGTGGCCTTTAGGGGGTCGGCATCAAAGGTCACCGCCTGGCGTCCATCGCAACAGTTCTCCAGACGGCTCAGCCAGAAGGGCAGCCAGCCGCAGTTGGCCTCCAGGATGGACAGCTTGAGCTTGGGGAACCGGTCCAGGATGCCCGTGAGCATGAAATGGGCCACGCCGATCATGTTTTCCATGGGGAAGTTGATGGCGTGGTGGATGGCCTCAAAGGGGCCTCCCATGCCGCCGTACCGATCGTAGGTGGCCGGTTCTCCCGTCTTGGTCTCGTTGCCGTGGAGGGATATGGGTACGTCTAGCTCCGTTGCCGCCTCCCACACCTGGTCGAACTCCGGCTGGTGCCACCAGTGGCCCGAGGCGGGGGTTGAGATGATGAAGGAGACGGCCCCGAGTTTCTCCACCGAGCGGTGGGCTTCAATGGCCACCTCCGCGGCGTCGCCCCCTGGCACCACGGATACGAACTTTACCCTGTCGGGAGCCTCGCCACAGTAGTCCCTGGCCCAGTTGTTGTAGGCTCGGACCACGGCAGCCCCAAGCTTGGGGTCCTTGCGGGACATCTGGGCTCCCACGTGGCCGGCGGTGGGGAGACAGACCTGAACATCCCAACCGTACTTATCCATATCGTTGATCCGGCTCTCGCAGCTCCACCAGGACCGGTAGGCGTCGCCGTACTTGGCCTCCTGGTTGGCGTAGCGCTTGGTGGTGGCGGCGGTGATCTTGGACTTCAGGAAGAAAACGCCGTCCACCTCGAAGTCCATGCGGGAGCGACCGAATATCTCCCGTACCCGCGGGCGCCGGTCACGATACTCGGGCTCCACGTACCTATCCCAGATGTCTCTGGGCTCGTAGAAATGGCCGTCGGCGTCGATGACTTTGAAGCCCTGATACAGGGCTGCCTCCTAAATCATAAGGAACCTTTGTTAGGTTACTTGTATCAATAGGCCTGCTGAAAGTCAAGGGACTTTGCTGGCGCAGGGGTCTATAGCAACGGGGCCGTCTCCCTCTCTCTGCGGATAGCCCCGTAGTCTTCTCTACGCCAGCGGTAGCCTGTGTA
>JAPULR010000113.1 GCA_027294635.1 Chloroflexota bacterium
CGGTTTAGGAATCAGATGGGCTACTCACAGCGGGGCGGCTTCAGCCTTACTCAGGCCAAGGAGTTTAACTACTGGCTCTTTAAGCTGCGGCTGGAGTACTGGGACCCAGCCCGGGTGGCCAGCGACACCCGCAAGGGGCTGAAGCGGCTGGAGCAGCTGCGCGGAACCTCTAGCCCTGTTTAGGATTGATTTCACAACATCCCTGCTAGCGTCTATAGGTTGTTTCACTTCGACGAGCGATCTTGAGGATGACCACCAGCGCTCGGTCTTCATGGATGTCGTTGACAACCCGGTAGGGCCCCACCCGAATGCGCCAGGTACGCTCCTCTCCCCGAAGCTTGCGTACTCCTGTGGGCCGAGGATTCTCTGATAGGGCCTGGATAGGCGTTACCACCCTGACCTGGATATCACGTGGCAATCGGCGCAGGTCTCGCTGGGCCGCTGGGGCCAGCTCAACTCGATAAGGCATGCCTACGGTGGTGGGCCAACCTCCTGGTCCTGGAAGAACTTGCCGACTTCCATACCTCCCTGGCGCTCCCACTCATGGCGCGCTTCCTCCAAGCCAGCCCTTAGCTCCTCGTCCTCCCTGGTTTCTAGCCACTCACGGAGGGCCTCCGCAATAATATCCTTGGCGTAGCGGCCTTTTCGTGCCGCCTCTACCTTCAAGGCTGTGTAGAGCTCCTCATCCTCAAAAATGACCGTCATCCGCTTGGACATCCTCGCTCCTAAACGTCTAAATGTTTATACGTTTGTACACCTATGCTTCCATTATATCTGTTGGACCTTCCTCTGGCAATTCACTAGATTGTCTAGGAACCACCATGGTACCTCCAGCCTGTTTAATTTAGACTAGTCCTTACATCCTGATTACTCCTTAGTATCTGACTAAAAGACTAGTCCATTTAGGAACTTTGGAAGATGATTCTCTCGTTTGTCCGAAGTACATTTAAAGTGTGAAGAAGCGGATCTCCAAAGATCGTCGAGAATTGACTCTCTACGTCGTCGGTTTCGTTCTGTGGTGGACAGGAATCACTTTTGAGATGGTGGGGTGGTCCGGTCCAGCCGGAAACTGGGTTGGTCATCTCGGACTTGTTCTGTCTTTGACTGCACTTTTTGGAGGGGGCCTTGTCTATACTTTTTTCATAGACACTGATCGCTAAATCGAATCAAACATGAAAAACAGAGTTTTCGTGAGGCTTGACCCCCCTCTGTAAGCTTGCTATTCCGGTAGCTGCGCCAGCACTTCCTCAAGCCGCTCCGAGCGCTCCCGCAGCCCGGCGGCCCGCTCCCTCTCCCGCTCCACAACATCCTCCGGCGCCTTGGCGGCGAAGTCGGCCTTGGAGAGGAGGGCCTCCACTCGTTTCAGGTTGTCGGAGGTCTCCTTTAGCTCATGGGCCAGGCGATCCCTCTCGTTGGCCAGGTCCACAACGCCTCCCAGGGGCAGGCCCACAACCACCTCTCCAGCCACCACGGTCACCAGACCGTCCTTCCCAGCGTTCTCCACGGCTTCTACCATCTGAAATGAGCCTACCCTGGCCAGGGTTTTGATAGCCTGCGCCTCGTCTTGGATCAGGTCTTGGTGGCCCTTGGGGTCAATAACGGCCTCCAGCTTCTGGCTTGCGTCCACGCGTAGCTGGGCCCGTACGTTGCGTATAGACCGCACCAGGGTAATCAGCTGCGACAAATCGCTTTCAGCCTGAGGGTCGGCTCTGGCTGGGTCCTCCTGTGGGTACGGAGCAATCATGATCGACTCTAGAAGGCCGCCCTCGGTCGGTAGACGCTCCGTCAGCCTCCGCCATACCTCCTCGGTAATGAAGGGCATGAAGGGGTGCAGCAGCCTCAGGGTTTTTTCCAGGACGTGGGCCAGCACACGCAGGGGGGAGGGGTCGCTGCTCTCCCGCAGTCGCACCTTGGATAGCTCAATATACCAGTCGCAGTACTCGCTCCACAGGAACTCGTATATCTCCCGCTGGGCCTCTCCGATCTCGAACCTCTCCAGGTAGTGGTTGACCTGTCGGACCACCTCATTCAGGCGACTCACGATCCAACGGTCCTCTCGGTGGCTCAGGTCAGACAGGTCATGCCAACCCTCTAAGCCCTGAGCATCCTCCAGGCTGCGTAGGACGAAACGAGAGGCGTTCCACAGCTTGTTGGCAAAGTTGCGGCTCGACTCCAGCTTATCTTCGCTGAGGCGCAGGTCGTTGCCAGGTGCCGTGCCCGTAGTCAGGGCAAACCGAAGGGCGTCGGTGCCGTAAATGTCGATGAGCTGCAGCGGGTCCAGCACGTTGCCCCTGGTCTTGCTCATCTTCAGTCCCTCGGCGTCGCGCACCAGGCCGTGGAGAAAGACGGTGTGGAAGGGGGGCTTCCCCGTGTTTTCAATTCCCATCATTCTCATGCGGGCCACCCAGAAGAAAAGGATGTCGTAGCCCGTCTCCATGACGCTGGTGGGATAGAAGTAGTCCATGTCCTCGGTGGTATCGGGCCAGCCCAGGGTGGAGTGGGTCCACAGACCAGAGCTAAACCAGGTGTCCAGCACATCGGGGTCCTGGGTTATCTCCATAGAGCCGCACTTTTCGCACCGGCTGGCGTCCTCCACCGATACCGTCAGATGCTCGCAATCCTCGCAGCGCCACACCGGAATGCGGTGACCCCACCACAGCTGGCGGCTGATGCACCAGTCGCGGATATTCTCCATCCAGTTGAGGTAGACCCGGGCGTACCGCTCCGGGACTATACGTATCTGGCCCTGCTGCAAGGCCTCTATGGCGGGTTGGGCCAGGGGTTGGATTTTAACGAACCACTGCTTGCTGACCAGGGGCTCCACCACCGTGGCGCAGCGCTGGCAATGGCCCACCGAGTGGCGGTGGGGCTCGGTTTTCTCAAGAAGACGGAGGCGCGCAAGCTCCTCCACCACGGCCTTGCGGGCCTGGAACCGGTCCTGGCCTTGGAAAGGTCCTGCCTCGGCCGTCATTGCGCCGTCGTCACCGATGACGGTTACGATGGTCAGGTTGTGCCGCTGGCCGATGTCGAAGTCCACCGGGTCGTGGCCCGGGGTCACCTTCAGGGCGCCGGTGCCGAACTCCGGGTCTATGGCGTCATCACCGACGATGGGCAGCCTGCGACCGATGAAGGGCAGGACCGCTTCTTTGCCTATCAGGTTCTTATACCGGGGGTCCTCAGGATGGACGGCCACA
This sequence comes from Chloroflexota bacterium, assembly GCA_027294635.1. GTDB lineage: Bacteria > Chloroflexota > Dehalococcoidia > Lucifugimonadales > JAPULR01. The sequence goes on from JAPULR010000113.1 coordinate 3,195, forward strand.
CCGGTGTCCCCCAACATGGTCTCCGGTCGAGTCGTGGCCACGGTTATGAAACCTTCCTGATCTGCCAGGGGGTACTTGACATAATAAAGGCCGCCCTCCGTCTCCTGGTACTCCACCTCCAGGTCCGACAGGGCGGTGGAGCAGCGGATGCACCAGTTGATGATGCGCTCGCCTCTGTAGATGAGGCCCTTTTTGTACAGGTTGACGAAGGTGGTGCGCACGGCCCTGCTGGGCCCAGGGTCCAGGGTGAAGCGCAGGCGGGACCATTCGCACGAGGCGCCCATGCGCTTGAGCTGCTCGTCGATGGTGTTGCCGTACTGCCGCACCCACTGCCACACACGTTCCAGAAACTTCTCCCGGCCCAACTCCTGGCGGGAGGTACCTTCCTTGGCAAGCTGCCGCTCCACCACCACCTGGGTGGCGATGCCGGCGTGGTCTTTGCCCGGCAGCCATAGGGCCGCCTCTCCCTGCATCCGGTGCCAACGCACCAGGATGTCTTCCATGAAGAAGGTGAGGGCATGGCCAAGGTGCAGGTCGCCGGTGACGTTGGGTGGTGGCATTATGACCACGAAGGGCTTTTTGGAGGGGTCGATGACAGGCGTAAAGTAGCCCTTGTCCATCCAGAACCGGTAGATGGGGCCCTCAACGTCAGAGGGGTTGTAGGCCCGGGGCATCTCCTTTAAGGGAGCTGATGTCATAAGCGATTTTCCTAGATATAGGCTGGATTGCCTATTGTAGCAGGGTAGACCAGGCCGATGATCGCTAGGTTAGCCCCACTTTTATAGCGTGTTTCTTGGTAACATCGCGGGCCTTGGCAACGTCCACCGAAGTCACCAGCTCCCACTTCACAGTACCCTTGGTCGCATGAGGCGGAGGGTCTAACTGGATCTCCAGCTTGACGTTAAATACAGCGGGGGTCCCCGACTGCAAGCGTGTGTCTTTAAGAAAGGTAACGCTGCTGTGGACGTAGGTGTCACGGTGCCGCTCCGTCACCTGTTTCGAGTCCCCGGGTAGTCGCCCCGACGGACCCATGCTTCCCCTGCCTGCCAGCCCATGGGTTGCCGGGAACTGCCTGACATAGACTTCTGTATAGCGCTCCTCGCACACAAGGTCCACCCGGCCTTCCCTCACCTCCGCATCACCTCTAGCGTCGAGCTCCACAA
>JAPULR010000114.1 GCA_027294635.1 Chloroflexota bacterium
CTGACCGCAGGCGGCTGCAAGTAAAAGAGCAACGAAACCAAGAATGAATGCAAATTTAAACATGAGCTCGCCTTAATGCTTCGTAACAATGTACGTGCTCACCGTTAAAAAGGTTCCTCAGTGGGGAACCAACGTCAACTATAATTCCTTCAAGGCGGGCGCCACTTCCTTCATGAAGAGCTCCAATGATCTGTAACCTACCTCTGCGGGAGTCCAGTCGTTGAGCTGAAGCATCAGCGTACCGAAGCCGCCCATCCGATGGTGTAGCTCCTGGACCCGCTGGACCACGTAGTCCGGGTCTCCCACTATGAAAGTGTTGTCCACCAACCAGTCAAAAGTTACGTCGTCGTCGGGCATATCCTTACTGGGCTTAAACATGTCCAGGTTGCCCCGGGTAGCCTTAAACTGCCTCATAGCGTATTTGGTGATGCAGTGACGCATGCCATACTTGTCGGCTTCTTCGCGAGCCTGTCTTGTGGTCTCAGCTAGGTGAATGTTACGGGCCACCCGCCAGACATTTCTGTTTGGAGTATGATCAGCCTGAGCTGCCCCCTTCGCGTAGGCTTCCCAAATGGAGCCCAGGACTGCCGGATGCATGATACCGCTGCTCATCACAATCCACCCCTGAGAGCCGGCGTAGGTGGCCGTGGGGGAATGAGGACTGCCGGCGGCAACGGCGATAGGAGGGTGTGGCCTGGTTAGGGGCTTCATGTGAATGCCAATGCCGATCTCCGGCTGGGGCTCCGGCGCCTTAATGTTAAAAAACTGGCCCTGATATTCAAAGCTTCCATCGGACTCCCACAACCTGAGCACTATGTCCATCACTTCGGCGGCCCGGAGATGGCGGTCCTTCTCATCTATACCGAAAAGCTCAAATTCCGTGGGCATGCCACCGGTGCCGATGCCGAAGTTAAACCGACCTTCGCCCAGGTGGTCTAGAACGGCGATACGGTGGGCCAGCATTACCGGATGGTGGAGCTGGAGCAAGATTACTCCCGTTCCCAATCGAATGTTCTTAGTGAGGCCGAAGGCCTTGGCAATAAACAGGTCTGGAGCCGGTATGGGCTCAGTTTTCAGGGTGTGGTGCTCGCCGATCCAGGCCTCGTGAAATCCTAGCTTATCCGCCAGAATCAAGGTGTCCATGTCCTCTTTCATGATCTGCTGCCAGGGCTTCTCAGGCGGATGGATGGGCATCAGAAAAAGGCCGAACTCCAAGGGGTCCTCCATGCTTACGGTATGGCTCAAGGAATCTGATTATAGGTTTGCATGGGCTGCGTAGCAAGAAAACGGACGCTGGACATGCCCGTAGGTCCAAAGTATATTCACGGGGAATTCTTCAATAACGGACAGGGGGAACAATGGCGGTATCCAAAAGGACAGTCCTGGCAATGGAGGAGGGCGGCTGGATCCGCCGCATGTTCGAGATAGGAATTGAGCTGAAACAGCAGTACGGCGAGGACAAGGTCTTTGACCTTTCTCTGGGCAATCCGGTAATGGAGCCGCCCCGTGAGCTGGTGGCCGAGCTCCGGAAGGTGGCTCAGTCTAATGCCCCCGGGATGCACCGCTACATGCCCAACGCGGGCTACGCTGAGACCCGTGCTGCCGTGGCCCAGGGGCTACAAAAAGAAACAGGTATCCCCTTTACGGCCAACGAAATCGTCATGACCTGTGGTGCCGCCGGGGCCCTCAACGTGATCTTCGAGGCCATCCTCAACCCCGGAGATGAGGTGATTATATTCGCACCCTTCTTTGGCGAGTTTACTTTCTATATAGAGAACCACCAGGGCCGGCCCGTGGTGGCACCCACAAACGAGTCCTTTCAGCCGGACCTGGCCGCCCTGGAGGGGTTGATAACGCCACGGACTCGAGCGGTTCTGATAAACTCACCCAATAATCCCTCGGGAGCCCTGTATCCAGAGTCCATCATAAGGGACCTGGGCAATTTAATAGCCCGGAAGGAGCAGCAGTACGGTACGGAGATTTTCCTGCTCAGCGACGAGCCCTATCGGCGCATCATCTTCGACGGCCTCACCTACCCCCATATCTTTCCTCACCACTACGCTTCTGTAGCCGTTCACTCCCACTCCAAAGATTTGGCGGTGCCCGGTGAGCGAATCGGTTACATTGCGGTCAATCCCGCTTATTCCGGAAAGGCGCAGTTGCTGGACGGAGTCATCTTCTGGAACCGGAGCCTGGGTTTCGTCAACGGCCCAGCGGTGATGCAGCACGCCATTAGAGCCTTGCAGGGTGTTTCGGTAGATGCCGGGGAGTACCAGCGGAAGCGGGACTACCTCTACGGACAGCTTACGGAGATGGGATATCAGGTAGTAAAGCCGCAAGGCGCCTTTTACATGTTCCCTAAGTCTCCCATCGAGGACGACGTAGCCTTTGTCGCCGCTCTACAAAGGTGGAAAGTTCTTACGGTGCCCGGCAGGGGTTTTGGCACCCGGGGCTACTTTCGCATCTCCTACTGCGTGGAAGACCGGGTGCTGGAGGGCGCCATTCAAGGCTTTGCCAAGGTCGCCGAGGAGTACGGCCTGTAACCAACCTTTCTAATCATTACTAAAAAGGAAATCCCCTCATATAGAGTCTTTCGACAGGCTCATGGTGAGCGCTAGGGTGTCAGTGCAAGACCAGAACCCCGCTCATGGTGAGCTTGTCGAACCATGGTGGAGAGTCCTTCGTCCCCTCGATGTCACATCGGGGGGACGTCGGGATCAGGACAGGCTTTAGCCCACTATGGTAATCGTCTGCAGTGCAAGTGGCTATTAACCCTGGGGCGGGTCAGTTCCCAAGCCTGCGCTCTTGAACCGCCTCGCGTTTTCCCGGTATTGGGTTACGCCAGACTCGATGCGCTTACGGTACTCTTCCTTCAAAGGCCCTGCTGGTCCGGGGACCCCAATGACCACCGATTCACTGGGGACCACGGTATCGGCCAGGACGACTGAGCCTGCCCCTATTACGCAGTTGTCACCGACCTCTGCGTTCTCAAGCAAGACGGCGTTAATCCCAATCATAACGTTGTTGCCTACTCTATGACAGTGCAACACCGCACCATGGGTTACCACAACGTTGTCTCCCACATTCAGGTAGTCGTCAGCGTGGAGAACACAGTTGTCCTGGATGTTGGTGTTCTTGCCCACGGTTATTCTACCGTAGTCACCTCTAATGACTGCGCCGGGCCAGACGCTGGAGTTCTCGCCGATCTCTACGTTTCCGACTACATAGGCGGCCTCGCTGACAAAGGCCGTGGGGTGAATCTTTGGTGTATAACCGTCCAGATTTCTGATCATCGGCGCTCCCTGGCTCAAACCGCCTTTCTTTTCTGAACGACGGTATCAGGCAAATCGTAAAGCAATCACCTCTGTACAGAGGTGATTGCTTTGGTTCCCTTCCTATGGAGGGGGTGCTCTCAAGGGAGCACAACCCCTGAGTTAAAAGCTTCTTCTTACTTAAGCGGGACTACTTGCTTGCAACTATGGAAACGGCGGCGTTGGCGCCACGGCTTGCAGTTTTTGCTTGGACAGTTAACACGCCGCAGCTAGAGACGGGAGCTTCAATGTCATCGATAAAACCACCGGAAGCACCGGGGAAGCCGGCGCCTACGAACAGGCGGCCAGTCTCGGTTTGCAGAGTGATCAGGACTACCTCGTCACTGGCCCAACCGGAGCCAAAGACATCGAACTCGGCGGTACCGCTGCAGTCTTTTACAACCACTGTGATGGGAGCGGCCTGTAGGGTGGGAGCCGCTAATAAATGTGCGTCTGCGTTCTCTCGGCCGGACCCTGCTCCCGTTACAACGGATATTCCTATTACTAAGACCAGGATTGAAACAAGTAGACCTACTAAGGTTAACCTAGACCCTAGGAAGCGACTCATCTAACCTCCTCCAATTTGCTGCTTATTGCTTGATTTTCGTCCAAAGTTGAGGCTTTTGTGGATAAACTTTAATACTTTTCTACCTAACCGTTGTGAAAGAGGTCACGTCTTTCGATAATATTTAATGATTTATATCCGAAATTAGATAGATGTCTGCGCAAGCTGGTGAATAGTATCATGTGAAAAAAGCCATTGTCAAGAGAATTTGAACCCCTGAAGTATAGGATAATGGTAATGTTTTAAGCCTTTGAACGCAGGTGACTTTGTTCTTGTCTTCGGACTTAGCCCTCTCCTTCAACGGCGGTGGTTGCTTCTTCAAGGTAAAACCCCTCCTGCCACAGATTATCCAGCTTCTCAAGCTCCTCGGAGGAAAGGGCGGGTGTCTCCGAGGACGAGGTGTATTCCGTTAGCTCCTCCATACCGGTGATGTTTGGGAGGATGGACACTATGGATGGCTGGGCTAAGCAGAACTTGATGGCGCTCTGGGCCAGGGTCCTTCCGGTGTCCTCCGCCAGGAACTTTACCATATTGGCCTTCTTTAGGGCTTGATCCAGCCACTCTTTCTTTCGATGGGCTCTGTGGTCCGACGGATCGAATTCCGGTGGCTGGTCGTATTTGTTCGTTAGGACCTCCGAGGCATGAGGCACGCGGGAGATTAAGCCTATCTCTTCTTCCTCGGCTATGGGGAAAAAGCGGCGAGCGGGCTCCTGCTCAAGGATGCTGTAGATGATCTGCATGGCCCTGACCTTCCTATGGCGCATGGAAGCCTCGCCCTCTTCAAACCAGCCGATGTCTGGTCCCAAGGCGGTGGCATAGTGGCGGACCTTACCCTCTCTTACCAGGTCCTCCAGTGTCTCAAAAACCTCGTCCTTCTCAATGGTATCCAGCCGAGGGTTGTGTAGCTGGTATAGGTCAATATATTCTGTGCGAAGGCGCCGCAGGCTCTGCTCACAGGCGTCCCGGATAAACTGGGGCTCAAAGCGCTGAGGACGCTCCTGGTGCCCAACCCGCGGTGTGCTGTCATGGAAGTCGTAGCCGAACTTAGTGCCGATAACGATGTTGTGGCGCTGATTGGCGAGGGCTTTAGCTAGAATCTCCTCGCCGTAGCCCTCGCCGTAGGTATCGGCGGTGTCGAATAGAGTGACTCCCTGTTCAACCGCTTCCTGTAGAAGACGGACTCCATCGGCCTCGTCGATGTTGCCCCACCAGCCGGTAGAGACGGTCCAGACCCCGAATCCCACCTCCGAGAGGTCTAGGTCCGTTCCTGGTAAATGACGGTACTTCACTTCTTATACTCCCTTTGACGTAGATGGATGGAGGGACCGTTCTTCACTGGTGGTTGCCGTATACCAAAGATCAGACGGGGGAGGGCGCCAGGGCGTCTTTGACGTTGGCGACGGTTGCGCGGAACTCCTGCTCCGGCATCACCGGCGTGAGATGGCCCAGCGGGACCTCTGATTCTAGCTGGACCCAGGACTTACACCCGCCGTACCTGGGAAGATAAGCTACCTCTTGAGGGTCAGCCAAGCGGTAAACCCTCAGCAGCATCAATGACAAAGGATTACGGGGTTTCCAGTGCAGGCGTTTCCGGGCGTAGTCGTCGGTCCAGATGTGGTAGGGAGATACTCGCGTCACGGCGTCCTCTTCTGAAAGCTCGATGACCTCTTCCAGTTTGGCCCAGTGGGTAAAGGTTATGTGCTCCGGATTGGGCCTGAGGTCTAGCGAGGAGCCCAGTCCCTTTCGGTAAGGCTCTTTTAGAAGGTCTTCGCTCTGATGCTCGTACGTGGGGTAGAGAAGGAACTCCTGGTATAGGGGCCTAAAGTCCTTGCCCTCCTCACGTATGCCGCCCTTTCGCAGCAGGAGAATCTGGCTGCCCTGCTCCAGGGCTGTCACGAAAACCGCCCACTCCTTTAGCGCCACGCCGCAGGCAGAAGGAAGCAAAGTCCCGCTCCTTGAGTCTTGAGTTTGGTTTGTCCCGATCCATCTTAGCACCTACCTGCGAGGCTCTCAACAGGCCCTTCATAAGTAGTCCTTTCACTCCCGATTGTAAACGTGCTGGCCCGTGTAAGAAGCCATCTTGATGGTTCGATCCCGATAACGGGACAGGACACGCTCACCATGAGCGGAATTTAAACCGCTGACCCTGAGCTGGTCGAAGGATTAGGGTGTCTACGGGAGTCTGCTGTAAAGGGACTGCTCATGGTTCCTTGACCCTGCCATGTCACCCTGAGTCCTCCCGACCTGTCCCAATAACGGGACCTGTCGGGATTGGGACGAAGGGTCTCTGGTTCAGATTCTTCGCTGCACTCAGAATGACAGCCACAGGTATTGCCCGTCCTGATCCTGATGCCACCCCGGTGTGACATCGGGGGGACGAAGGGCTCACCACGAGCGGAGGGAGCTGGATACCTTGAGCTTGTCGAAAGGAGTTGTTGACATAATCAACCATCAATAGGCCCGGACACATCTGTTCCTCAAAGATGCCACCAACCTATGGGGACCCTTCAGTGGAGGCTCCCCTGGCCGCTTCCAATGCTGTCAGGTGTTCCTTAAACTCCTCATAGCTGCCGAAGCCTGACATCTCCGTAACAAAGTCTCCAACGGTGGCCACGGTGGCGCGGAAACGCTTCAGCTCTTCGTTAATGGGGCTCACTGAAGCGGGATTGTCGGCGTAGGTGCCGAAAAAAGCGAAGTAGGCCTGGTTGAGCTTTCGTATAAAAAACCCGTTGTCCAGGAACACCTGCCGTCGCTCCTCCATGTAACGCTCAGCCTCTTCCACCTTGCCTTCAGCCAAGAGCGCGTCGGTTCGGAGCCGAGTCTTACGCATCTCTTCCCTGAAATCAAATTCATCTTCCGGCGTATCCCGGGGCTCCTCAAGCTCTTGGGGCCGCTCTATTTTCTCCCCGGTTATGGCTTCATATGCCCGCTCACCCAGCTCTCGACCAGCCAGGTTAGCCGCCGACTCGTTTAACGTGGTGGTGTTGGAGTCTCGCCAGTAGTTCCAGCCCAGGGGCCGGAAGAACCAGTACTGGTGAAGCCACTCGTGGGCCGTGGTCACCAGGGCGTGGCGCAGGCCTGAGTTGGTGGTGACAATGCTGGGATAGGTGGCAATGCCGCCGATGTTGACAACTAGAGCCGACATGTCCTGCTCCTGAAATATCTCATCCTCCAGGCTTTCTCGGTCCTCCACTTCCAACCCGGGGCGCAGCTTTATATCCCTCTGCCGTGCGATGACATCTCTTGGCGATATCACCAGCACCGAGGGTGGGGTCACCAGTTCCACGTCCACCGGTGGCCAGATGAGGCCTATCCGGGACTCGAAGCCCTCTTTTGCCAGAATATTGCTGATCTCGCCTTCCAGTCGCTCCTCAACCTGGGGCTTGAGGCGGGAGCGTTGCTTTTGTAGCTTCTCAACCTCTTTCTTGGCCTCTGCGGCTTCAGCCTCGGATTTGGACCCATCGTCTCTAACGACTACAAGCTCCCGTTCCATATCATTGATCTCCTGGTTCAGGCGAAAAAAAGCCTCTAGTAGCCCCTCCTCCTTCGCCGGAGGGTTGTGCCATGGCATGGCCTCTCTGATGCGGTAACGCCACTTGTTGAGGAAGTGGCTTACCTCCCACTCCACCAATCCCCAGCGGTAGGGAGCTACCGTAGCGTCCAATTGAGATAAGGCATATCCGCCCTGGCTGGCCGTCAGGACCACCAACGCCAAGGTCATATAGAGTAAGAGTTTTCTCATGACAACTGTGTGCTCGCCATCCTGGGTCTGATTACAATGTAACGGTTACGTAGCTCGGATGGAACCGAAGCGCATCATCTATTACGTTCTGGTGCAGGTTGTGGATGGAACAACAGCCATTGCCAGGGATATGCCTTTTTACTACAATGAGCTTTAAGAGCTCCATCACCTATCCCTGGAGGTGACAATCACATGGCTATAACAGACATTGGTAAAATCCGGAACGTGGCCCTTCTTTCCCACAGCGGCTCTGGCAAAACCACCCTTGCAGAGGCGCTGCTATTCAATGCCAAGGTCATCAACCGAATGGGCAATGTCGAAAGCGGTAACACCGTTTCTGACTACGAGCCCGAGGAAGCTAAAAGAGCCTCCAGCATCCAGACCTCTTTGATTCCCTGCATTTCTAATGGACATAAGGTGAACTTCCTGGACACTCCAGGCTACGGCGACTTCCGTGGTGAGGTGGTCTCTAGCTTAAGAGTGGTTGAGGGTGCCGTTATTCTGGTCAGCGCCATTTCAAGCGTGGAGGTAGGAACGGAACAGTCCTGGAATATGTGTGAGGAGCGGGGGATACCCCGGATTATATTCATCAACAAGATGGACCGGGATAACGCCGACTTCCATCGCTCGCTGGACAGTATCCAATCCGTTTTTGGCCGAAAGTGCGTGCCCGTTCAGATTCCCATAGGCGCCGCCCAGGACTTTAAAGGCATTGTCAGTCTTCTAGACCCCTCTGGAGACGTACCCCCGGAGCTTAAGGAGGAGGTAGATGCGGCACGAGAGCGCCTCATCGAATCGGTAGCGGAGAGCGACGATGAACTGGCCACCAAATTCCTGGAAGGAGAGGAACTGACCGGCGGCGAGTTGAAGGAAGGCCTTAAAAAGGCGGTTTTGTCAGGTGACATAGTGCCTGTCTTGGCGGGTTCCTCAACCCAGAACGTAGGAGTTGAGGAGCTGCAATCGGCCGTATTAAGCTATCTGCCCTCTCCTCTGGAGGCGCCTAAAGAGGAGGCTGCCGCGCCTTCGGGTGGAGAACAAAAGGAGGTGGCTCAGTCACCCGACGCGCCTCTGGCCGCTCTGGTCTTCAAGACCACCGCCGATCCCTTCGTGGGAAAGCTCTCGCTATTCCGGGTGTACGGTGGCACCTTCAAAGCCAACTCTGAGGTTTGGGACGCTAACCAGGAGCAGTCGGAGCGCATTGGCCAGGTGTATTTCCTCCGGGGAAAGAATCAGGAAGGCACCTCTGAGGTGGGTCCTGGAGACATCGGCGCCGTGGCCAAGCTGGCCACCACCGTCACCAACGACACGTTGTGCCAGCAAGACCACACCCTCTTGCTTGACCCTGTCGCCTACCCGGCGGGCCACTACACCATGGCGGTTTCTCCAAAATCGACAGACGATCTGGACAAGATGTCCTCATCTTTGGCGCGAATCGTGGAGGAAGACCCAAGTTTAAGGCTTTCCAGGGAGTCGTCCACCAACGAGACCCTCCTATCGGGCATGGGCGACGTTCATCTGGAAACGACCGTTGACAAGGTAAAGCGCAAGTTCGGCACCGAGCTGGTGCTCCAGCTTCCCAAGGTACCCTATCGAGAGACCATTACCACTGTATCTAGGGCTGAGTACAAGCACAAAAAGCAGACGGGTGGCCACGGACAATACGGCCACGTCCTCCTACGCCTTGAGCCCAGGGATCGAGACTCGGGCTTCGAGTTCGGCAGAGAGATAGTGGGGGGCAAGGTACCCAGAGAGTACATCCCTTCGGTGGAGAAAGGCGTGTTGAAGGCTTTGAGCGAGGGCTCCCTGGCCGGCTACCCAGTGGTGGATGTAAAGGCGGTATTGTACGACGGCAGCTATCACGACGTGGACTCCTCCGGCATCGCCTTTGAAATTGCAGGTTCCTACGCCTTCCGTAAAGGCATGAGCGAGGGCAATCCGATACTGCTTGAGCCAATTATGAAAGTGGACATCACCGTGCCCGATAGCTTTACCGGCGATGTAATCGGCGACCTCAACGGGAGGCGGGGACGCATTATTGGAATGGCGCCCCAGCACGGCGGGACGATTATAGAGGCCGATGTACCGCAGGCTGAGCTGCTGCGCTACTCCGCTGACCTCCGCTCCCTAACCCAGGGGCGTGCCAGCTTCACCATGGAGTTTAGCCACTACGAGGGTGTGCCACCGGTCATAGGGCAAAAGGTACTTGAGGGGATCCAGCGAGAAAAGGAAGGGGCTAAGGCCTAAGAGGCGGTATCTCTTCCGCTACGGGTTTGGCTCAATCCTCCGCTCGTGGTTCGATCCCGATAATCCCGATTTATCCCGCAGATACCGTTATCGGTACAGACGGGATACCGGGAATAACGGGACCCCTAGCTGCCTGTCCCGACTTGTCCCG
>JAPULR010000115.1 GCA_027294635.1 Chloroflexota bacterium
GCTTGTTCGTCCCATTGGTATTCTTCCTTAGTTGACTGGTCTGTACACTATCTTCAGTAAATAAGATGCAGCCCCCGGCGCAAAGATGCATCCACCGATCATTCAAGTTGAAGTAGGCGATTTCGTATCCTTTTGACACCACTTCATATATGTGTATAATAACTATGTATATAGTATATCTAAGGCTCTTATGGCCTCACTACTAGAAAACTATGTTTCAAGCTCCGAAGCCGCACAGATACTGAGAATTCACCCGTTCACTATCCAAAAGCTCCTTCAAGATGGGCGGCTACGGGGGGAAAAGATTGCCAACCGCTGGTTGATTAGCCGAATTGCGGTTGACGAGTACGCGCAGACGTATAACCCAAGGCGAGGAAGGCCACGTACCAAGCGTAAGTACACCAAAAGGAGCCCGATATGGTTAAACAACTGAGAGCAGCCATCTACACGAGAGTCAGCTCAGATGACCAAGTCGAAGGCTATAGCCTGGATGCCCAGATGCGAGCGTGCCGTAACTTCGTGAGGGGACATAAATGGAAGGTAACCAGAGAATACGTTGAGGAAGGCCGGTCCGCTCGTACCGACAACATCAAGAAACGCCCTCAGTTCCAGCAAATGATGTCCGATGCTGAAGATCTATGTTTTGACGTCATCATAGTACACAAGTTAGACCGATTCTCCCGGAATCTTCGCGTGACACTGGAGCAGCTGGAGCGGCTTGGCAAAGCCGAGGTCACCTTCGTCTCCATTACTGAGGGTATGGACTTTTCTTCTCCGTGGGGTTGGTTGGCGCTCACACTACTGGGTGGGCTAGCCCAGTTCTACTCTGACAATCTTGGGATGGAAGTTAAAAAGGGCAAGGCTGAGCGAAAGGCACGTGGCCTCTATAACGGGTTGCTACCCTTTGGTGTGATGAAGGGAGATGACGGGATTCCCGTGGGCGACCCCGCCACTCTGCCTGGGCTGAAAATGGCGTTTAAGCTTGCCGCCCAGGGGAGGTCTGACCGAGAAATAGCACTTGCCCTTAATAAAGAGAGTTACAGGACATCAGGTAATCAGGGAAACCGTCCATTCAGAAAGGATACCGTCAGGGGAATGTTGACGAACCGTTTTTATCTCGGCGAACTCCCTATTGGCAATGGTAAATGGGTAAAGGCCAGACACAAAACGGTCGTCGATGAGACACGGTTTAACGAGGCTCTGCAGGCGAGAGCATTCAACCGCAAGTCTCCACGGACAGTCAATCACACAGCCCAGACATACAGCCTGTCTGGAATAATGACGTGCGGCACCTGCGGATCCAGAATTCGTACCCACCAGAACAGGCAAGGCCGTGTAAGGGTGTATTGCAGCGGACGGGCACAGGGGGGCGACTGTATGTCCAAAGGTACGTTCCTCGACACGTACGAGCGCCAAGTGGAATGGTATTTGGACCAGTTCGTCATACCGACGGACTACCAGCGACGCATATTGGACATGTATAGCCAGATCGGCCTGACTCAGAGCAACGTGAATAAGACTAGAGCCACTCTAGAAGGCAAGCTGCAGCGAGTAAGGGACCTATATACTTGGGGCGATATCCCTGAGAAACAATATCGGGCTCAGCGGGACTCAATTCAGACCGAACTAAGGTCTCTTCCAGCCTCCGACGGGAACGATCAAGCCTTAAAGCGGCTGGCCACTTTCCTAGGCAAAATACTAGAAGGCTGGAGAGTAGCCTCGCAGGAGCAGCGCAATCGACTAGTTAGGGGGCTGTTTGAGGAGATGAAGGTCCGTGACACACAAGTTGTATCGGTGAGGCCGATACCCGAATTGGAGCCCTTCTTCAGAATTTCGGATGACTGTCAAAGGAAAAGTATTGCTGGCGACCCGGATCGGATTCGAACCGACGATCTCCGCCTTGACAGGGCGATATGTTAACCAGCTACACCACCGGGCCGCAGGTTCCCAACATACTGATACTAGAGATGCGGGAAGTCAGTGTCAACAACCGTACTCGAAGCATACCAGTTAGTTTAAATAAAGTCCGAAGCCTGTAAGAGCTTCTACGACGGTAACAGATCGAAAATAGGGGTTGGTGTTCGGGCCAACGGCCCGATGCTAGAAGCTTCAACCAATGCCGTTGAAGCCGATGGTGACCTTATCCCCCTCTACAACAACGGGCGTAATCCGCTCTCCACCCGCCAGCCGTTCCAGCTCCGGTATCGCCTCCGGATGGACCGAGATATCAATCTCTTTGAAGTCGATGCCCCGGTTGTTGTAGTCGATTTTCACCGCCGTCGAGTAGGCACAGTCGGGGTGGGTATACACAACGATGGTAGGGGTCTCAGTCTTAGGCAAAAAGAGCTACCTCCACAGCGGCCTTTTCGAATATATCTCTTTTATTGTAGTCAATGGGTTGGCAAGATTCAAACCGGTGACAGCTCCTATGTCTTGTTAAGGTACTTCTCGGGTTCCTGATCAAAGGCGCGCTTACAGCCAGGGGCGCAGAAGTAGTAGGTGTTCTCCTGATATTTGGACTGGCCGCCAGGTGGATTGGACGTATCCACCTCCATATCACAGACGGGGTCAACGGCTGTGGACCCATCCTTGCCAAATCCCAATAACTTACCAAGTTTGCCTATCATAACTAGATCAACCTCATCCTTCGCAGTCTCAAAGAATTGCTCACTACACTCACGGAGCTGAAAGCCATAGCCAAGGCGGCGAGGACAGGGTTCAACAGTCCGACCTCGCCGAAGAAGAATTCCAGGCCCCCCGGCACGCCACCGATGTATTTAAACAGGGGGTAGAGTGCCCCCGCCGCTACAGGAATCAAGGCAGCGTTGTAGAAGAAGGCCCAGAACAGGTTCTGCTTTATCACTCGAATAGTGCTGCGGCTGAGATTAAAAACTCCTGACAACCCTGCCAGGTCGCCGCGCATCAGCACTATGTCTGAAGATTCCATAGCCACGTCGGTGCCGGTGCCCATGGCTATGCTGACATCAGCCTGGGTCAGAGCGGGAGCGTCATTTATACCATCTCCCGCCATGGCCACTAATTTCCCCTCCTCTTGCAGGGACTTGATGAGAGAGGACTTGTCCTGGGGGAGGACCTCTGCTATCACTCGGTCTACCCCTAACTCAGCGGCAACGGCCTGGGCCGTGCGCTGGCTATCGCCAGTAAGCATGATGACCTCAAGTCCCAAGCCTTGAAGGTAGTGGACTGTGTCTGCCGCCTCTGGTTTAAGGGTATCGGCCACGCCGATGATCCCGGAAACCTGGCCGTTAGCGGCAACAAACATGGCCGTCTTTCCCTGGGCGGCTAGCTCCTCCGCCTTCATGACCAAGCCGTCCATAGACAGCCTGTTGGCCTCCATGAAATCCCGGTTCCCCAGAAGTACTCGGCTCCCGCCGACTTGTGCCTCAATCCCCCGGCCCGGTACTGCTTGGAAGTCTGTAGCCTCTACCAGACTAATGCCTTCTTCCCGAGACTTCCTTATGATAGCCTCACCCAGGGGGTGCTCCGACCCTACCTCTGCGGAAGCGGCCAGCTTTAATAATTCTTTGCCATCACCGTCGACGGGTATCAGGTCGGTAACCGAAGGTTGCCCCCTGGTCAGAGTCCCCGTTTTATCGAGGACTATGGTATCTACCTTATGGGCCATCTCCAGGGCCTCAGCGTTCCGAATGAGAATGCCCCTCTCGGCCCCTATGCCGGTGCCTACCATGATAGCGGTAGGTGTTGCCAGGCCCAGGGCGCAGGGGCAGGCGATGATCAGCACCGCCACGAAGGTGAGGAGGGCATAGGTGAGGGCAGGGGAGGGACCCAGGAAGAGCCAGAAAAGGAAGGCTCCAGAAGCAACTGCCATAACCGTTGGAACGAAATAGGCCGCCACCAGGTCGGCCAGGCGTTGGATAGGGACTTTGGACCCTTGAGCCTCCTCCACCAGTCGAATAATCTGGGCAAGCATGGTGTCGTTGCCCACACGGGTGGCACGAAGCTTGATAAAACCGGTGGCATTTATGGTGGCGCCATAAAGCTGAGAGTCCAAGGTTTTTTCTACCGGCATGCTTTCGCCGGTAATCATGGACTCGTCTACTGAGGAGTACCCCTCGATCAACTGACCGTCCACCGGTATCTTTTCGCCAGGACGGACGAGAACTATATCCCCCACGACTACCTGAGCCACGGGAATCTCCGTCTCCTGTTGGTCCCGCACCACTCTGGCCGTATTGGGCCTGAGGCCCATCAGCCGGCGGATGGCGGCGGAGGTCTGGCTCCGGGCCTTTGCTTCCAGGAAGCGCCCAAGGAGCACCAGAGCTATGATAATTGTGGACGTATCGAAATAGACGGCCCTCTCAGACCCCTGAACCATCAGGGCATCAGAGCCTGCGGCCCTTATCAGAACTATGGCCGCGCTGTAAAAATAGGCGGTACTTGTTCCCAGGGCAATGAGGGTGTGCATATTGGCGGTACGATGCCTCAGGGCTCCCAGGCCGGAGCGATAAAACATGGAGCCAGCCCAGAACTGCACCGGCGTTGCCAAAGCCCACAGTATAAAAAGGTAGTAGGTCCGGTCTGTGAGAGAGGAAACCCAGGGAAATCCGTCGAAGCTTCCCAGGAGGAGAAGGCCTCCTATCGCGGCGGCGAAGGTGAATTTGCGGCGAAGGTCCCGCACTTCCCTGACCTTGGACAGGCGCTCGATCTCGGCTCCTTGGTCGGCGGTCTCATCCAGCAAAGGCTGAGCCGTATAGCCCACCGCTTGAACCGAGCGCACCAGATCATCTACCGAGACCAGGCCCGGCACAAAGTCCACCGCGGCCCGCTCCGTAGCCAGGTTCACCGACGCGGAAAGGACACCGTCGATGTCCTTCAATGCCTCCTCTACATGGGCTACGCAGGAGGCGCAGGTCATTCTTCCTATGTTCAGGGTAACTTGCTCAGAACCAACGCCGTAGCCGGAATCCCGCACAGCCTTGGTCAGTCGGTCCAGGGATGTGTCCTCCGACGCCAGCTCCACCGTCGCCCGCTCTGTGGCGAGGTTGACTGATGCAGCGGATACTTCCGGCACTTCTTGTAGGGCCTTTTCTACCGTAGCCACGCAGGAGGCGCAGGTCATCCCCGTAATCGGCAGAGTAAGTTTTTTGCTATTTGTTTCCTTGCCTGTTTTCATGATTAGCTCATTTCCAGTGAACCCCAAAAGGCGTTTCGTTATTGCTAAGAACCGCTTCTGGAGAAGCCGGGCCTTTAGGGCTAACGGTTGGCGAGGGTGTACAACTCCACCAACTCTCCCAGCACCTCCTTCTCCCGCCCGTTGCGCACACCTTCCACAACACACGTCTCCAGATGTCCCTCCAGAAGCATGGCCTCCACCTTCTCGATGGCTCTCCTGATGGCAAAGGTCTGCTTCAGAATGTCGACGCAGTACTTGTCCTCCTCCAGCATGCGTTTCACGCCAGCCAGGTGGCCCTCAATATAGCTAAGGCGCTTTAGGGTCTCTTTCTTTTGCGCTGACATCACATAAACTCCTCTGATTATACCCATACCCCCTGGGTACGGGTTTTACCTCTACATTATAGCAATCTGGTGCACAACTGTCTACGAGGCCTTTCAACTCCTCGGGCCCACCGGGTGGATGTTCCTAGTAGTTTCAAAACAGTGGGCAGAACAAGCATCCGGTGGTATAATCTGGTACTAGGTAAAAGCGCGAAATTAGCACAAATACGGTCTTGACAACGGGCAATTACATGGTATGATGTAAGTTGCTCACCTTGTCCTCTTTTAAGTATAGTTACCCTTCACAGCGTCCTCTAGCACCCCCGCATACCTTGTCGTCTTCTGTCCGCTAGCCTTTATTTCGTACGAGGAGGAACGGAATATGTCGTTGTCCTCATCTTCGAGTTCTGTTGCCACTGGTCCCGAGGTTAAGTCTTACTCTCGCATCCCCCGGGTTTTAGATATTCCCCACCTTATTGAGATGCAACTTCAGTCCTTTGAGCTGTTCAAGGGGGAAGCCCTAGCAGAGGTCTTCCGTGAAGTCTCACCCATTCAAGACTTCACGGCCAACAAGTTCGAGCTCTATTTCGACGAACACTTTTTCAAAGACCCCAAGTACACCCCCGAAGAGTGTAAACAGAAGGAGGTAACCTACTCCGCTTCTATCTGGGTCAAGACTCGGCTTATAACCAAGGAAACCGGTGTTATAAAGGAGCAAGAGATCTTCATGGGAGACATTCCCGTGATGACGGAAAACGGCACCTTTATTGTTAACGGCGCCGAGCGGGTGGTGGTGAGCCAGTTGGTCCGGTCTCCGGGCGCTTACTTTGTGTTGGACAGGGACATCGCCAGCGACCGTTACCTCTGCTCCGCCAAGCTAATCCCCTACCGCGGCGCCTGGCTGGAATTCGAGACCAGCGCCAAGAATATACTCTCGGTGAAAGTAGACCGAAAGCGCAAGGTCTCCATAACCACCTTCCTGAGGGCTTTGGGCATCGCCGACGATGAGGAGCTCCTCGCCCTCTTCAAGGAAGTGGATACCGATGAGACCCACAGTTATATAAGGTCTACCTTGGAGCGGGATGTCTACTCCGACGAGCGAGACGGCCACTTCAGAAAAGAAGACCTGATGGCTATTTGGGAATGGCTCCACCCGGATCAGGATTACAACGTGGACCAAGCCCGCCTGATCGCCAGCGCCCAGTTGGAGTTTTACCGGCGCCTCAGGCCCGGCGAGCCTCCCAGCCTGGAGAACGCCTACAATCTGTTGCGTAACCTCCTTTTTGAGCGCCGTCGTTATGACCTGGGCCGGGTAGGGAGGTTTAAGCTCAACAGCCGCCTTAGTTTGAACAAACCCCTTGAAGATAGGGTGCTGGACCGTAACGACCTCATCGCCATGATCCGCACCATGATAGAGCTGAACAACGGCGTCGGTCGCCCCGACGACATAGACCACCTGGGTAACCGCAGGGTGCGAGCCGTCGGAGAGCTGGTTCAGAACCAGATGCGTGTGGGACTCCTGCGGATGGAGCGCATGGTCAAGGAGCGCATGACCCTCATAGACCCTGACCAGGCCACCCCCCAGGCCCTGGTGAATATCAGGCCGGTGGTAGCGGCGGTCCGAGAGTTCTTTGGAGGCTCCCAGCTATCTCAGTTCATGGACCAGACCAATCCCTTGGCGGAGCTGACCCACAAACGTCGCCTGTCGGCCCTGGGGCCCGGTGGACTTTCAAGGGAGCGGGCCGGCTTCGACGTTAGGGACGTACATTTCTCTCACTACGGCCGTATCTGCCCTATAGAGACGCCCGAGGGACCCAACATCGGGCTGCTGAGCTCCCTGGCCAGCTACGCTCGTATCAACTCCTTTGGCTTCATCGAGTCTCCTTATCGGCGGGTCCTCCGAGAAATGCTCAGCACTGATCCAGACCTAGAGGGGCGGACCGCCACCGAAGATATAGTGGACGGTGATGGGAAGGTCATTACGAAGGCAAAAAGGGTCATCAACTCAAAAGCCAGGAAAGTAATTGCCGAACTGCCGGCCAAATCCATCCCTGTCAAGTCTTTTGTCTCGGTTAAAGACGAGGACATAGTTTACCTCTCGGCAGACAAGGAAGAGACCTACATCATCGCCCAGGCCAACGTGAAGCCGGACAAAAAGAACCAACTAGTGGGTGACCGGGTTGAGGTGAGAATAGGAGAGGCCTACGCCGAGGAGCCGCCCGAGCGGGTGGATTTCATGGACGTTTCTCCCATGCAGATCATGAGTATCTCCGCCTCCCTCATCCCCTTCCTTGAGCACGACGACGCCAACCGAGCCCTTATGGGTTCTAATATGCAGCGGCAGGCGGTGCCTCTCTTACGACCTCAGGCCCCCCTTATCGGCACAGGTATTGAGGGACGCGTCGCTCAGGACAGCGGACAGGTGATCCTGTCCCAGGCCAACGGAGTGGTCACCATTGTCACCGGGGACGGGATAGTGGTGAAGGACGAGGAGGGACGGGAGCACGTTCATAAGATAACCAAGTTTGCCCGCACCAACCAGGGCACCTGCTTCAACCAGCGATCCATTGTCTACAAGGGCCAAAGGATTAAGGTCGGCGACGTCCTGGCTGATAGCTCGTCCACGGAAGAAGGCAATCTAGCCCTGGGCCAGAACGTGCTGGTGGCCTTTATGATCTGGGAAGGTTACAACTACGAGGATGCTATTATCCTCAGCGAAAACCTTGTAAAAAATGACCTCTTCACATCGATCCATATAGAGAAACACGAGATGGAGGCCCGGGAGACCAAACTGGGGCCGGAAGAGATCACCCAGGACATCCCCAACGTTGGGGAGGAGAGCCTAAGGGACCTGGACGAACGCGGCGTTATCCGCATAGGGGCCGAGGTGGGCCCCGGCGACATCCTGGTGGGTAAGGTCACGCCCAAGGGCGAAACGGAGCTTACCGCCGAGGAGAAGCTGCTGCGCGCCATCTTTGGCGAGAAGTCCCGCGACGTTAAGGATACCTCCTTAAGAGTACCCCACGGTGAGCGCGGCAAGGTTATAGATGTTAAGGTCCTGTCTCGCGACAACAAGGATGAGCTGCCGGCGGCGGTTAATGAAGCCGTAAGGGTCTGGGTAGCTCAAACCCGCAAGATCTCCGTGGGGGACAAGATGGCCGGTAGGCACGGCAATAAGGGTGTGGTAGCACGCATCCTGCCAGCAGAGGATATGCCCTACCTTCCGGATGGCACACCGGTGGACATTATCCTTAACCCCATTGGTGTACCCTCCCGTATGAATCTGGGCCAGGTCTTGGAAACCCATCTGGGATGGGCGGCAAAATCCCTCAACTTCCGTGCCGTCACCCCCATATTCGACGGGGCTACCGACTTGTCCATAGAAGACGGCCTAGCCAGGGCATGGTTCCTTAAGGAGGCTCAGACTGTTAACGGAGGGTCGGGCAACGGCCTCTCCGAAACCGACCAAGGAAAAGTCAAGGACTGGCTCCAGAAACGGGGCTTTGACGCTGATCGGTTGTGGGACGACAAGATTGTGGGGGAGGCCTGGCAGGCAGCCCTGCGCATCTGGCTAGAGGAGGAAATTGGCGTCTCAGCCAAGGATTTGTCTGCCGAGGAGCTTCGAAAGAAAACCATGGAGGTGCATCGCGAGACGAAGATTGCGCCTCCAACCTTTGGCAAGATAACCCTGAGAGACGGTCTGGCGGGCGCGCCCTTTAGCCAGCCGGTGACGGTAGGCTACATCTACATGATGAAGCTGGTGCACCTGGTGGAAGACAAGATTCATGCCCGGTCCACCGGACCCTACTCTCTCATCACCCAGCAGCCTTTGGGGGGCAAGGCCCAGTTTGGCGGGCAGCGTTTCGGCGAAATGGAGGTGTGGGCCCTGGAAGCCTATAGTGCGGCACACAACCTTCAAGAGGTGTTGACCGTCAAATCGGACGATGTCTCCGGCCGAGTAAAGACCTATGAGGCTATTGTTAAAGGCGAGGATGTAGTCCAGCCAGGCATTCCTGAGTCCTTTAACGTCCTAGTGAAAGAGCTTCAGAGCCTGGGCCTGGCAGTTGAGCTTCTCAATGAAGATGATAGGGCCTCAATAGTCGATGAGCTCAAAGAACCTCTGGAAATTGAAGGCGACTAAGCTGTAATTAGGGGATTAAATAAATAATGGTAAGCATAGCAGATAGAAGTGAGATCCACTCGGTTAGCTTCAATGCAATACGGATCTCTATTGCTTCTCCTGAACAGATACGAAGCTGGTCCCACGGCCAAGTTTCCAAGCCCGAGACCATAAACTACCGTACTCTTCGACCGGAGAAGGACGGCCTCTTTTGTGAGCGGATATTTGGCCCCACCAAAGACTGGGAGTGCTTCTGCGGAAAGTATAAGCGCATCCGCTACAGGGGTGTAATCTGCGACCGATGTGGCGTGGAGGTCACTCGGTCCAGGGTACGCCGCGAGCGCATGGGACACATAGAGTTGGCGGCCCCGGTAGCTCACATCTGGTTCAGTAAAGGAACACCCAGCCGCTTGGGACTCCTTCTGGACCTTTCGCCACGCAACCTGGAGCGAGTCCTCTATTTCGCTCAGCATATCATCATCGCTGTCAGCGAAGAGGCCCGCAGTGAGGCCATAAAGGCGGAGAAAGAGAAGTTAGACAAAGAGGTTGAGAAGAGAAAGCGAGCCGCAGGAGAGCTTATCAGCCAGCTTACAGGCCGCCCTGTTCCATCTGATGAAGTCCCGGTGGAAGAGGAAGAGAGCATACCAGCCGAGGTAGAAGAACCCACCGAAACGTCCGAGGCCGACCCAGTAGAGGAGCTGACTGAAGAGATACAGCAACAGGTGACCCAATCAGAGGAGTCCCTTGAGGAAGAGATTAGCCAACTAGAACTGGAATACGAGTCCAGAATAGATGAACTGGAAGACCTGCGCCCCCTGAAACTGGTTACTGAGAGCCGCCACCGTGAGCTTAAGGAGCGGTATGGGGAGGTGTTTGAGGCCAGCATGGGGGCTGAAGCCGTCCTGGAAATTCTAAAGCAAATGAACCTGGAAGCCCTCCGAGAGCAACTGCTGGAGGAGATGCAGTCCACCTCAGGCCAGCGGCGTAAGAAGGCTATCAAGAGACTACGGGTGGTGGAGGCCTTCAGGAAGAGCGGCAACAAGGTGGAGTGGCTCGTCCTCAAAGTGCTGCCCGTGCTGCCTCCCGAGCTGCGGCCCATGGTGCAGCTGGACGGCGGCAGGTTCGCCACCAGCGACCTGAACGACCTTTACCGAAGGGTTATCAACCGTAACAACCGCCTCAAGAGGCTCATGGAGCTTGGGGCGCCGGAGATCATAGTCCGCAACGAGAAGCGTATGCTTCAGGAGGCCGTGGATGCCCTGATAGACAACGGCCGCCGTGGCAGGCCCATCCAAGGGAGCCACAATCACAAGCTGAAGTCCCTTTCGGACCTCCTCAGAGGCAAGCAAGGCCGTTTTCGCCAGAACCTGCTGGGCAAGCGGGTAGACTACTCGGGCCGGTCGGTCATAGTAGCCGGCCCAGACCTGGAGCTTCATCAGTGCGGTCTGCCCAAGCGAATGGCCCTGGAGCTATTTAAGCCTTTCGTGATGCACCGGCTGGTCCTCTTGGGCGTTGCCCCCAACATTAAGAGCGCCAAGCGGATGGTTGAGCGGGCCCGAGGTGAGGTATGGGACATCCTGGAAGAGGTGATCAAAGAGCGCCCTGTCCTCCTTAACCGAGCGCCAACCCTACACCGACTGGGCATTCAGGCCTTCATGCCTATACTCATTGAAGGCAGCGCCATTCAAATCCACCCTCTGGTGTGCCCCGCCTTCAACGCCGACTTCGATGGGGACCAGATGGCGGTTCACGTACCCCTGTCTCGAATGGCGGTCCTGGAAGCCAAGGAAACAATGCTGAGCACTCACAACATGCTCTCTCCCGCCTCGGGAGAGCCCCTGGTGGCGCCAACCCTGGACATGGTCCTGGGCTGTTTCTACCTGACCGAAATTCGTGACAACGTTAAGGGCTCTGGTAAGACTTTCCTGAATTTTGAAGACGCCCGCATGGCCTACGACTCCGACTTTGTAGACATTCAGGCAGAAATAAAGGTGTGGAACCCCAAAGAGCCCGATGGATGGCTAAAGACCTCTGTGGGCCGGATAATATTCAACGAGGTGTTGCCCCCAGAGATAGGTTTCAAGAACCGTATCATGGACAAGGGGGCTCTAAAAGACCTCACCAGCGAGTGTTACCGCATCCTGGGCAACGACGGTACAGCCAAAGTGCTGGACCGCGTTAAGACCCTGGGATTCCACTACGCCACCGTCTCTGGCATCACCATTGCCATCAACGATATTCAGGTATCCCCCCGGAAGAAGGATGTAATTGAGAAGGCCAATAAGGAGGTCAAGGCTTACGAAAACGACTACATGCAGGGCCTGATGACCGAGGAGGAGCGGTACACCCATACCGTAACCACCTGGACTGAAGCCAGCGATGCCATGGAGGAGATAGTCAAGGATGAGATGAGCAGCTACGGTGGTATCGCCGTCATGGCCGTCTCCGGAGCCAAGGGTAACATTGCCCAGATTAAACAGATGGCGGGCATGCGGGGCCTCATGAGTAACCCCAAGGGCCGCATTATAGACCTGCCCATTAAGTCTAGCTTCAGGGAAGGTCTCACAGCCCTGGAGTACTTCATCTCCACCCACGGCGCCAGGAAGGGTCTAGCAGACACGGCTCTCAGGACCGCGGACTCAGGCTATCTTACGCGGCGCCTTACCGACGTATGCCAGGATGTAATCATCCTGGAGGAAGACTGTGGTACTACTGAAGGTATCTGGCTTGCGCCGATTCCTGATGATCCATTAGTGGCCTCTCAAAAAGAGCGGGCTTTGGGACGGATGGCCGCCGTTCCTATAGTTCACCCGGAGACGGGCGAGATAATTGTGGACCGCAACAAGGAGATAGACGAGCAGGCCCTTGAGACCATCGGCGAGGCTGGTGTCGAATACCTCTATATCCGTTCTCCCCTAACCTGCCAGGCTTACCGGGGATTGTGTCAGCCATGCTACGGGCGCAGTCCTGCTACAGGTCGCATAGTAAAGATGGGGGAGGCAGTAGGGATTATCGCCGCCCAAAGTATTGGAGAGCCCGGCACTCAGCTCACCATGAGGACGTTCCACACGGGCGGCGTCGCCGGACTGGACATCACCAGCGGCCTGCCCAGGGTAGAGGAGCTCTTTGAAGCTCGTATTCCCAAGGGTTCGGCCATCTTGACAGACATCGATGGAATCGTGGAGGTCCAGGACGATCCCGAAGGCCGTCGTGTCAGGGTCATAAGCAAGGAGGAGTACCGAGAGGACTACGTCCTGCCTCCCAAAGCAGAGCTGCTGGTCTCCGA
Source organism: Chloroflexota bacterium (assembly GCA_027294635.1). Taxonomy (GTDB): domain Bacteria; phylum Chloroflexota; class Dehalococcoidia; order Lucifugimonadales; genus JAPULR01. Next base: position 12,885 of record JAPULR010000115.1, read on the forward strand.
TGGCCAGGAGGTGGAAGCGGGAACTCGCTTGGCCCTGCCAAAAGCTAAAGCTAAGCGCAAAGGTAAAGGTAAAGAAAAAGAGCAGGAACCGGAACAGGAGATTGTAGCTAACGTCGGCGGAATTGTGGAGATTCAGCGCAACGGCCTGTCGATTACCTGGGCCGACATCGAAGAACGGGAGCACCTGGTCACCGCGTCGGCGCTGCTGCTGGTAAAGGACGGCGACGAGGTGAAAGCCGGCGATGCTCTTACCTCTGGGCCCCTAAACCCCCATGACATCCTCCGGATTAAGGGGAAGGAGGAGGTACAGCGCTACCTGGTACAGGAGGTCCAGAAAGTCTACCGCTCCCAGGGTGTCACTATCCACAATAAGCATATTGAAGTGGTGGTACGCCAAATGCTGCGCAGGGTGCAGGTGGACTCTGCCGGCGACGCAGAGTACATTCCCGGCCAGTCGATAGTCCTCTTTGATTTCCAGAACAAGAACGCCCAGGTGCTGGCGGAAGGCGGAGAGCCCGCCACGGCCAAGCCGGTGCTTTTGGGGGTGACACGGTCTTCCCTGCTTACGGACAGCTTCCTGGCGGCGGCCTCCTTCCAGGAGACCACCCGGGTGCTGACGGAAGCCGCGGCCAGCGGAGGGGTGGACCATCTCCTTGGGCTTAAAGAGAACGTCATCATAGGCCGACTCATTCCGGCGCGGGTGCACATGGAGCTGCCGGCTGCAGAAGGACAGTTCATGCTGGGTGAGGAGCCGCGGATTCAGGGACCCGACGGCGAGCCTTTTATTGGGCCTCTAATGCAGGACCTGCCTGACCCCTTCACCAACGGCCACGATGAGCTAGAGAACGGCCACGGCGACCTTCAAGGTCAAGCCACGGATGGCCTAGTGGATGTCAACGAAGACGGTGCTGAAACCGAGGTTGACGGTAAAGAGATGCCGTCGCCATCGCTAGAGGAAGAGGGAGAGGTTTCCGACGTCAAGGAGCGGCAGGCCGACGACTAGAACGCTCCTGAATACAGATTAGACAGAGGGCCCCCGATGTGCCATCGGGGGCCCTCTTATTCTGGACGTTAGCTTCGCGATACGTACCCACCGTCAGCTTGACGTTACCTGGTGCGCCTGGATAAACTATGCCCGAGGGCGGTTAGCTCAGTTGGTTAGAGTACTGCGTTGACATCGCAGAGGTCAGTGGTTCAAGTCCACTACCGCCCACCACTTTCGCATTTCAACGTTAATAATTCCCCAGGAACCTTCCGCACAGATCCCGCCTCCAAGGCCGGCTTCCATTAACCATGTAACTGAGGTATGC
>JAPULR010000116.1 GCA_027294635.1 Chloroflexota bacterium
CGCGGTGAGGAGATGGACCGAGGTCAGGGTTGGGAGAAGGCGTCGGACAAGATTCTGGTCTCGGCCCGGCCAACCAGGAACCTGGTCCTGAGTAGAGAGGAGCCCTTCTTCCGATATGGAGACCGGTTGCTACTGGAGGGCAGGCTCGACAAACCGCCGGTTTTTGAGACCTTTGACTACAGGGACTACCTTGCACGGCAGGGAATTCACCGGAGCATGGCCTTCCCTCAGTCGGAGCTGCTGGAGAAAGGTGAAGGGAACCCGGTGCTGGCCCGAGTCTACGACTTGAGGTTCAAGATGAGCCGGGCGCTGTCGGACTCCCTTACCGAGCCCCAGGCTTCGGTGGCCCAGGCCCTTCTGCTAGGTCGGCGGAGCGGCCTGCCAACGGATCTGAGAGAGGATTTTAGAAACACCGGAACGTCCCACCTGCTAGCTATTTCGGGACTACACGTAGGGGTCCTTCTTGTTCTTAGCCTGGGCGCCAGCGCGTACCTGCTGGGCCGTCGGAGGCAGTACTGCCTGCTAGTGCCGCTACTCCTTATCTGGGGCTATGCCGTCCTAAGCGGCCTATCTCCTTCGGTGGTCCGTGCCGCCATCATGGGCAGTGTATATCTGGGAGCACTAGGTCTAGGCCGTTCCAGGATTGTTCTCCCCGCCCTGGCTCTAGCGGCGGGCATCATGGCCGGAATTCAGCCTCAGATACTACGGGAGGTGTCCTTCCAGCTCAGCTTCACAGCGGTGGCTGGCATCGCTGTGCTGGCGCCATCCCTGACCGACTGGGCCCGAGACCGCTTCGGCTCCAACAGTCACGGCAGAGGTTGGACAGGGTCCCTGACGCACGGGATGGTGCTGGCGGTTATCGTGTCGGGGGCCGCAACAATAGCCACCCTTCCGCTGGTAGCCTTTAACTTTCAGCAGGTCCCAACCCTGGGCATACCGGCTACGGTGCTTGTCCTTCCTGCGTTGCCCTTTATTATTGGAACCTCGCTGGTAGCTGTTGTCGCAACGTTTGTTCACCCATCTCTGGGCGAGGTCCTTGGATGGATTGCCTGGGTTCCCATCTGCTATCTTACGTGGGTTGTTCAGCTTTTTGCCCTGGTGCCCGAAAGCGTCATCGCCGTCCCCAAATTCAGCGGCCTACTGGTATGGACCTATTATGGGGTCTTTGCCGTGGTCATCCTGGCTCCGGCCTGGTTTAGGCTGCTCATCAGAAGGACCGGCGCAGAAAGGGTGCAATCGATTGGAAGCGGATTGAGGGTAACCAACTTTAAAGTGCTGGCGCCGGGGCTGGCCCTGTCGATCTTCGCCGCCGTGGCCTGGAGTCAGGCGCTTACAAGCCACGATGGCCGTCTCCACGTTCTCTTCCTGAATGTAGACCAGGGGGACAGCATTTTCATAATCACGCCTCAAGAGCAACGGATTTTGGTGGATGGTGGTCCCGACCCCTTGATGGCGACCCGCGCTCTGGATGCCCACCTGCCCTTTTGGGACCGAAGCCTGGACCTGGTGGTGGCTACCCACCCCGACGAGGACCATTTGAGAGAGTTGATTGAGGTGGTGAAGCGACACAAGGTAGATACCGTACTGGAGGGTATCCCCGATGACTCCGCCCTCTACCTCGAGTGGCGCCAAGCGCTGGACGAGGAAGCCCTGGAAGTGAAGCCACTGTACCGAGGTCAGACCATCGACCTGGGAGGGCCGGTGCGCCTTGAAGTATTGAATCCATCTCCTGAACCAATCCAGGGAGCTTCTTCCGATGGGAACAATAACAGCGTCGTCTTGCGGCTGACCTATGGGGCCGTCAGCTTTCTTCTAACGGCGGATATTGAAGAGGGGACCGAGATAGCCTTGCTCCAGGAACGGGGATACCTGGGTAGCACGGTGCTAAAGGTTCCGCACCACGGCAGCAGGACCTCAACCTCTCCAGCCTTTCTTGAGACCGTTAGTCCCCGGGTGGCGGTGATTCAGGCCGGAGCGGACAATCCCCACGGCCATCCCCATCAGGAGGTTGTGAGACGATTGGAAGACACCGTGGGTCAGGGCCGCCTTTACACCACGGCGCACCACGGCACCGTGGAGCTGATTACAGATGGCGTGTCCCTCTGGGTGAAAACGGAGCGGTAGAGGCAATGACGAGCGTTGCTGGTTGAATGAGGGGCGCTCGTCCCGTGCTGTTATACTTGAGAGGTGCGAGAAAACACTGCATTGGAGGCTTCTTGGAGAGAATAGACGGGCGGCGCAACGATGAAATACGTAGGACCTCTATAACCCTTGGGTACCAGTCCTTTGCCGAGGGGTCGGCCCTCATTGAGACGGGTCAGACCAAGGTCATCTGCGCCGCCAGCATTGAGGAGCGGGTGCCGCCCTGGCTTCGAGGACAAGGCAAGGGCTGGGTTACGGCGGAGTACTCCATGCTTCCCCGCTCAACCCTGACTCGCACTACCAGGGAGTCCGCCACCGGGTCCGTAAAGGGGCGGCACCAGGAGATACAGCGGCTGATCGGCCGCGCCCTGCGGTCGGTGACTGACCTGACTGCCCTGGGCGACAGGACGGTCCTTATTGACTGCGACGTTCTCCAGGCCGACGGTGGGACCAGGACCGCAGCCATCACCGGCGCCTACGTTGCCCTGTATCAGGCTCTCCACAGACTGGTTCGCAACGGTGTTCTTCAACGGGTACCATTGAACAGCGCCGTGGCCGCCGTAAGTGTGGGGGCGATTGATGGCGAGCTTTTGCTAGACCTGTGCTATGAGGAGGACTTCAGAGCGCAGGTGGACTTCAATATCGCCATGACCAGCCAGGGTGACCTGGTGGAGATACAGGCTACGGCGGAGGGTGCTCCTTTTAGCCGCCCCTTGATGGAGGACGCCACATCCCTGGCGGAGCGGGGCATTGAGTCCCTCTTGAATATCCAGAGTGAGGCCATCGAGTCTCTGAAAACCCTCTAAAGATATCTAACGTATTTAAGGAGTATCGACCTTCAATGGGTGGTAATGTGATGCAAAGGTCTCGCTCGGTGGGCGCCTTAGCCCTTATAACAATAGTCATTTTGCTGTTGGCAGCGTGCAGCTCTTCCGCCACGCGTACCTCGACCCCTCCAGCGGACACGCCGGGGCCCCAGGTTGGAATGGAGCTGACACCAACCCCCACGTCAGAGCGGCCTATAGCGACCCCAACGCCCACGCCTACACCCAGACCACCTGGTGAGCCGCTGCCGCGCCTGAACCTGCCGGACATCGCTACCGTGGTAGAGCGTGTCAGGGATTCGGTAGTCTCAGTGGTTGCTGAGATTCCTAACTCTGGACTCTTTGGCGGCGGCAGCAGCTTTCAAAGCGGCTCAGGGGTAATTTTTGATGACCAGGGCCACATCTTGACTAACAACCATGTAATTGAAGGTGCCATCAGTGTGGTGGTTACCCTTGATGATGGGCGACAGCTTGATGCCACCATTAGGGGAACAGACCTCCTGACGGACATGGCGGTGCTGGAGGTAGAGGTCTCATCCCTTCCCCACGTACCTTTCGCCGACCCTTCATCG
>JAPULR010000117.1 GCA_027294635.1 Chloroflexota bacterium
CAGAGCCGGGCCAGCTACCTGGAGATGTGGACCGCCGCCGGAGGCAACGTCTTCTACCGCGCCACGGAGAAGGCCGTCGAGGAGCTAAACCTGGGACGCCTCATCCCCATGGGCGAGTACTCCGCCCTCTCCGACGCCGCCTTCGCCGAAGACTGGGACAGCCAGGAGGACGCCGCCTATGACCGGCTATAGCCGCGGCGATGTGGTGCTGGTGCCCTACCCCATCGGCGACAGGCTGTCGCCCAAGAAGCGCCCCGCCCTGGTAGTCAGCGCCTCACCGGAGAGCGGAGACGCCACCGAGGTAGTCATCGCCCAGGTAACCGGCCACCTAGACGGACCTCCTCGCCACGGCGACCACAAGGTGGCCCAATGGCAGGAGGCGGGCCTCCTGCGACCCTCCCTGGTGCGGTGCCGCCTGGCCACCCTGCCCGCCAGCGCCGTCATCCGCAAGCTCGGCGCCCTGGACGACGAGGACCTGCGGGGCGTGGAGGCGGGGCTGAGGGAGGCGTTGGGGTTGTGAGGGCTCTATGCGCATCCTCCACTTTGCTGACCCGCACATAGGGGCAGAGAACAACGGAGCGTAGACCCGGAGACGGGCCTCTCCACCCCTCCTGATGGACTTCTTGTCCTTCCGCCTAGGAAGGACTATTGTTACTAATCATGTCTTACAAGGAGCAGCCGTGATCCGTGAATACATCGCCGCCGCCATGAAGCGGGCCCACTACGAAATCCTGAGCGATGATGAAGGCTATTACGGGGAGATTGGAGGATTTGAGGGAGTGTACTCCAGTGCCCCCACTCTTGAAGAGTGTCGCAGCCAGCTTGAGGAAATCCTGGAGGAGTGGCTATTGCTCAGCCTGTCCAAAAGCCTTCCCATACCGGTGGTTGATGGCCTAGAGCTAAAGATAAAAGAGCCTGCCTAATGCCGCCCTTTGGCCCTATCTCCCGGGCCGACCTTGTCGCTGCCCCCGAGAAAGGCAGGCTTCGACGGCCCCTTCTCTGGCCGAAGACACCAGTTCATGATTCGCGGTCAGCGACGGCTATGGATTCCTAATCCCCACTCCGGTAATATCGGTCGAGAGCTTCTCGCACGCCTTATCCGACAGGCAGGGATTAGCCGAAATGAGTGGGAACGGCTCAAAGCAGCATACCTCCATGCGCATCCTCCACTTCGCTGACCTCCACATAGGCGTAGAGAGCTACGGAGCGTGGCCCCACACTACGCCATGTGAGATAATTAAAGGCTACACCAAAGAATCGTGGGGTCTGTAATGCATTATCAAGTGCCCATAGAAATAAGCCGTCAGGAGGACGGACTCTGGCGTGTCAGTGCTCCCCACCTAGAGGGCTGCTGGGTGGATGCCCCAACCCTGGAAGAGGCTATCTCACAAATCCAAGAGGCCATAGCTATGGCCATAGATATAGACACGAAGCATGGTAAGTCCCTGCCTCCGGAGATTACCCAGTCTGATTCTCTACCGATAAAAACCCATTTGCCCATCAAGCCTTCTGAATTCACTTTCAAGCGGTTCTATAAAAAGCCCAAGGTTAAGGCCTTTCAAGAGTGACCTACGGGGAGCTTAAGCGCACCCTCCGTCGCCTTGGTTTCATCCCACTCACTCATGGCAAAAATCACGACTACTGGGGTACCCACAACGCCTCTCTGAGAACTTTAATACCTCGCCACCGAGGTGAAGTCCCCACGGGCACTCTCCATTCCATACTTAGAAGTCTGAACTTAACCTTGGATGACCTTCGCAAAAGACGGTAATATCCCCCCCTGCCATCCGACCCTTGCCCCTCCAAGCCCAACGCTCTATCCTCTCCCCATGAGCGCACGCCGCGTATACACTCAGCAGCCGACCTTGGAAATAAGTGGATTCGTTTCCCGGGGAAAAGTCCTCCAGGCACAAAAATCTTGAAACGAATCCCTTCCGGGTGAAACACCACCTTAAAAACCTGCCCTATCTGCGCTAATATATCCCCATGCGCATCCTCCACTTTGCTGACCTCCACATAGGGGTAGAGAACTACGGTCGCGTAGACCCGGAGACGGGCATGTCCACCCGGCTGATGGACTTCCTCGCCGCCCTGGACGAGGTGGTGGAGTACGCCCTGACCCAGGATGTTGACCTGGTCCTCCTGGCGGGGGACGCCTACAAGAGCCGGGATCCCAACCAAACCCAGCAGCGGGAGCTGGCCCAGCGCCTGGCCAAGCTGTCCTCGGCGGGGATACCCGTCTTCCTCCTCGTCGGCAACCACGATCTGCCTCACGCCGTGGGTCGCGCCACCGCCATCGAGATATTCAACACCCTCCAGGTGCCCAACCTCCACGTGGGCGACCAGATTCAGACCTACCCCGTGGAGACCCCAAAGGGCCCTCTCCAGATCGTGGCCCTGCCCTGGCCCCGGCGCAGCCGCCTCCTGACCAGGGAAGACACCCGCGGCCTATCCATCGACCAGATCAACGAAAGGGTCCAGGACCTCCTCACTCAGGGAGTAAAACTGGCCGCCGACCGCCTCGACCCAAGCATGCCCGCCATCCTCACCGGGCATCTGACGGTCTCCGGATCCACGCTGGGCTCCGAACGCTCAATGATGATGGGGCAAGACCACGTCCTCCTGCCCAGCAGCCTCCACCTGCCGGTCTTCGACTACATCGCCCTGGGGCACATCCACAAGCACCAGATACTGCGGGAGAACCCCATGATGGTCTATGCCGGGAGCCTCCAGAGGGTTGACTTCGGCGAGGAGGGGGACACCAAGGGGTTCTGCGTAGTGGAGCTAGACCCCGGGCGAATGCAGGGAATGAGGCTGGTGGACTTCCGGTTTCAGCCGGTGCATGCCCGCAACTTCGTCACAGTAGACGTCAGGATGCCCGAAGGCAGCGAAGACCCAACACAGGAAGTCATTCACGCCGTCCTACGACACAACGTAGCCGACTCCATTGTGCGGGTTCGCATCTCCCTCACCGCAGAGCAATCGACCCAGCTGCGAGAGGCAGAGATAAGGGAGGCCCTCAAGGAGGCCCATTACGTGACCTCCGTCAGCCGCCAGGTGGAGGAGGAGCGACGCACCCGCATCCCCGCCGACACCGTGGAAGGCCTGGACCCCCTACAGGCCCTGGGCCTCTACCTGGAAAGCCGAGGCACAGACCCCCAAAGGCAAAAGAAGCTGCTTGAGTACGCTCAGAAGCTGGTAGATGAGGAGCTATCAGACCAGGAAGCCTAACAAATCAACGCCTCCTAACGCCGCGTTGACAGGATCCGCTCGGCTTGCTCCATAAAGGTACGTACCACGTCTCCCGCATCCATTATCTCCGACACCAGGCCTACGCCCGACCCTGCATAGGCCAACCCCGCGTCCAGGTCCCCCTCCAGCAACGAGGCGCGTGTGGCCTGGAGGCCCAGGTGGGACTCCCAGAACTCCATGGTGTCGCGACCCTTTCGTGGGACCTCATCACGAGCTTGGAGGGCTACATCGGTGCGCAGAAGGCGGGTGGGCCACTGGTAGCGGCCTGCTATCACCGTGCCCGTGTCTATACCCGCAAGCAGCGCCTCCTTGTACCGCTGGTGAGCGATGCACTGCTCGGTCGCAATAAATCGGGTTCCCATCTGCACTCCCTGGGCGCCAAGGGCCAGGGCCGCCACAAATCCCCTGGCATCTACGATCCCTCCCGAAGCGATGACGGGAATAGAAACGGCATCTACCATCTGAGGCACCAGCACCAGAGTCGAAAGCTCGCTGGAGCCTCTGGGGCCACCACCTTCATATCCCTCGCCTATAACACAGTCAACGCCCTGGGACTCGGCGCTTCTGGCGTGCCGCACCAGAGCTACCTGGTGCAGCACCTTCACATCCCGGTCCTTAAGGTAGCCGGTATAGAGGCCGGGGCTACCAGCATAAGTCACCGCGATTCTCATCCCCTCCTCCACGGCCGCGTCCATAAGAGAGGTGACCTGTGGGTGAGGCAGATAGAAGGCTACGCCAAAAGGCTTTGATGTCATCCGACGCGCCTGCCTTATATTCTCACGAAGCTTGGCCACCGGCTCGTCATCAGGGGCCATTTCAGCGGTGAGATGCAAGAGGCCTAAGCCGCCAGCGTTGGACACCGCCGCCACCAGTCCGGGGTTTGATATCCAGGGCATACCCGCCTGAAGAATGGGGCTCTCTATGCCCAGCAGACGGCACACCTCGTTTTGTCTTATCCGCAATTCTCAATGCCCTAAAATGAATTGCAGCGATTGTAAGGAGCACAAATAGTTGTGTCAACCAAAGGGTTTCCCCTGTGACCAGCAACGTCGGCGGAGCCGCGTTATCGCCAGACTTGCTGAACCTTCTTTGGGCAAGTTAGACTAGCCTCTTGAGTTCACAGGCTCCGGCGATTCGAACAATCCAATCAAAACAGAGACCAAAATTTTCCTAGCAATGCCAGCTTGTACAGTCCCAGCCCACTGGCCTTTCTTCAAGAATGAGCGTTAGCGACATACTCTTCTTAATCATCCGCTGGCTCCACGCCATTTCAGCGGTGGCCTGGATAGGAGGAGGACTGTTCTATCTTCTGGTCCTTAGGCCATCATTACGTCGTTCTCTGAGCAGCGCTAACGCAGCCATTGGCCAGGAATTTCTGGCCCTGGTTACCACCGCCATGGGGATTCTACTGGTCACTGGAGTCATCTTGAGCTTCGACCGACTCACTTCGGGCTTCGTGGGTGCCGCTTACGTCATTGTCCTCGCAATAAAGATATCTCTGGCCCTCTATATGTTTTATCTGGTGCGGTTTCTCAGATCGCGAACCTACCCGGATGATCCTCAAGGACAAACTACCAAGTTTCAAAAATGGGTAACCGCCCTGTCAAGCGGGACAACCGTAGTGGTATTGGGAGTCATCGTTTTCTTGCTAGCAGATATACTGAGTGCTCTCTTTGAGCAGGGGTTAAAGAGCTAAGCTTAGGAATTCCCTTAAGAGTTGGGTCTCAGGTAGGTTCTGGAAAACCCTTGGTTCGTTATTTAGGCCCGGCCCTAGGATTAAAACTGGAAGCCTCTCCCCTGCATTGGATATAAACGGTACGCCTAAGAGCCCTCCAATCGATTCAATAGGGCAATGAACTCTTCCGAGTCCAACGGCTTTCTGAGAATGGCCATAGGGCCCAAGGCCCTGGCTTCATCAATTAGACGACCACCAATGTAGCCGGTAATCACTACAACTGGGGTCTCTTCATCAAACTCCCTAAGGCGGGCCATGGTCTCGACGCCGCTCATCCCTGGCATAGTCAAGTCCATGGTAATAAGATCATACCTGCGCTCACGTAGATAAGTCAGGGCTTCGGGACCACTGGCCGCAGCCTCAGCAGACCATCCGGAATCTCTCAATAGGCCAAGCAAAAACTCCCGGAAGGGAGCATTATCATCCACCACCAAGGCAGTTAGACGGCGTGGACCCAAGGCAGCAACGTCGACTTCTCCTCGAAAACTCCCCATCCTTTACCTCAGTTAGGGGTTACAAGTGCCAATCCACACGGAAGGTCTCAGCACCCGAGATATGAACCGATGGGACTGCATATGATTCGCCTGTCCTAACCGCTGTTGACGTGACTGAAGAACGGATTTAGGGCCCCGGGGTGATGCAGACTAGTCTTGAAATCTGCTCCGGTGCGCAATCACCGAACGTAAAGACGCCACAGGGCTTACTTCTAATTGCATTGTTTCAAGGGTCTGCGAACCCAACAAGCACCTACGGTGCCAAGGTGAGGAGGACAAAATAGGAATAGCCTGGATGCGCTTAGAGCAGTACAGAGAGGTCATCGGGACAAAAACCAGACCGATAGGGGAAACGAAAGGAAGCCCAAAAGAGACTTTTAAAGAGCTTCGAAGGTCCCAGTGAACTCATCATCCAAATATTGGCACTAGGGTTTACAGTCAGTAGCTTTCAATCCTATAAGCACTCGCCACTGAAAAAGAATAAGAGGCCTTAGGAAGGCCTCTTATTCTGCTCATGCTTGTAATCTATTCCTAGATTAGGTGTTTTCGATAGGCTTCAGCTACTGCATGGGCCCTGTCGTTCACTCCCAGGAGGTTAAAGATATTCTTAAACTCCCGTTTCAACGTAGCTTGGCTGATAAACAGCTGGAATCCCATTTCTTTAGAAGGCAATCCATCAGCCACCAACCCCAGTATCTCTTGCTGTCTGGGAGAAAGGCTAGGTCCCGTGGCTGCGGGAGGTATGGCTGCTACCCAGTCCATTAGATGCCTGGTTAGTGACGCCTCGATTGTTGCCTGCCCATGAGCTACCTGCATCAGCCCCTGGACCAGCTTAGTTGGAGCTGACGTCTTTAATAGATACCCGTCGGCTCCCGCCTCTATGCTCGGCTTCAGGTACTCTTGTCCAAAGGAGCTCAGGATAATCACCTTCATATCAGGGTGGCGTTCCTTCAGCTTCTTCGTTGCTTCCACACCATCCATGCCGGGCAAACGTATGTCCATTACCACCACATCGACCTTTAGCCCCTCTATCAGCTCCAGTGCTTCTTCTGCGGTGGTTGCCTCCCCTACCACGTCTATATCCTCTCGACTTTCCGTCAGTAGCCTACGCATGGCTTCTAAGACCAAGGGATGGTCATCCACCAGAAACACCTCTACCCCTTTCATACTTCTTCTCTCTGTACCTCACTCCCTTTTCGTCATGCAAGCCCGAATCCGGCGGTCCATCTCATCTAACGTGAAGGGTTTTCCTACCCAATAGTTCCCTGTCGCCTCTAAGAATTCTTTGGTATCCGGGCTAAGGGTGTCTCCCGTAATGAAAACCACCTTTTTAGCTACAGACTTGTCCCAGCTTTCAACTCTCTTATATAGCTGCCGGCCATTGATACCCGGCATTTTCAAGTCCATTACAATGCAATCGTAGGGCCTTTTAACGATGGCATGCCATGCTTCCTCCCCATCTCCGGTCACATCCACCGCATAGCCGGTTTTGGGTAAAGCCTTTGATAGGAGATCCGTTATGAGAAACTCATCATCAATTACCAGAATCCGCTTCCCCTTTACGTGCGGGGGCTTATACTCCATTGGTTCTGATTTTTCCGCTATACATTCTGTTACAGGGAGTTCAATATAAATGATAGAGCCCTCACCCTCAACGCTCTCCGCCCATATCTCGCCGTCATGGGCCCGCACCATCCCATAGCACATGCTAAGCCCCAGCCCCGTACCCTTACCCACCTCCTTGGTAGTAAAGAAGGGATCAAACACCCTGGATAAGTACTCGGCGGGAATGCCAGGCCCATCGTCAGCAAAGCTTACCTGCACCTTGTCACCAACCTTCCTGGCCTCCACCGTTAAGGCACCTCCTCCCGCAATATCCCTCATTGCCTGCTCGGCGTTCGTTACTATATTAAGAAACACTTGGACCAGTTGGTGCTCGTCGGCCATCAGGCTAGGAAGCTCCGGATCGTAATGGGTCTTTACTTCTATATTATTTACATTCAGATCGTAAGCCCTCAGGTTCAGAGTTAGGTCCAAAATATCTCGTATGTTAACGCACCGCTTCTCAGGCTCATGCCTCCTTGCAAAAGAAAGAAGGTTATGAACTATCTTGGCTGCCCGCGGAGCCTCCGAGTATATCTTCTCCACGTCTTGGGCAACGCCATCAGGTAGCTCCCGCTTCATAACCAGCTGGGCAAAGCCCAGCACCGCTGTCAGAGGGTTGTTCAGCTCGTGGGCAACGCCTGCTGCCAGCTCTCCCACCGCCACCAGTTGGCTTGTCTCTCTCAAACGCTCCTGGATCCGCTTCTGTTCCGTAACATCTCGAAGGGATGCAAGGTATGCTTCCTCACCCTCCCAGTCGATTTCAACTGCACGCATTTCAGCCACAGACGGCCGGGCGCAGCCCTGGTTAATCTCAATCTCCGTCACTTCACCGGGTGGAACAGGATATCCAAAAGGCTTATTGACGAACTCATCCGCTCTACGATTGAAAAGGGCCTCCCCCGCAGGATTAACAAAACGTACTATTCCTCGTTGGTCCACAATTACTATTGCGTCAAGATTGGTAGTGATAACGTTGCGAAAGTTCTCTTCCCTGGCCTGGATCTCTAGCCTACGTTGCTCTAGCTCTGTCAAGATTCTGCTTCGCTCGTAGGCATATCGGAGAGAGCGAACTAAAAGGCCGTTACTAATCTGCCCTTTGGCCACATAGTCCTGGGCTCCCTCCTGTAAAGCTCTAACCGCCATGAACTCATCGTCCAGGCCCGTTAGCACCACCAAAGGCACGTTTGGAAAGGCCTCACGCACCTTGGTAGCTGTGGCCAGCCCTTGGGAATCGGGCAAAGACAGGTCCAGCAACACAAGATCAATTCCTCCGTCGCCTAAACGCTTCAGCGCGTGCTCCAGACGATCAACGTGAACCAGATCGAAGTCGGCGGTTTTTGAATCAACCAACGCTTCTTTAAGCAACCTCACATCCAGGGGGTTGTCCTCCACCAATAGCACTTTGGCAAGACGATTTTCCATTCCAGTTACTCCTGCGGCACCTTCACCGTCCTCGACCAGGAATTTTCCAGGGACCGCATCACCGCTATTAACTGGTCCAAGCTGCCGGGTTTAATGATATAGCCGTCGGCATGAAGCTCCTTGGCCCTTTGAACATCTCTCTCGTGGTTGGAACTGGTCAATACAACAACAGGAATACTTCTCAATATGGGGTCCTCTTTGACCTCGGCCAAAACCTCCCGCCCATCCTTCCCAGGAAGGTTAAGATCAAGAAGGACAAGGTCGGGACTTGGAACGTCGGTATAGCTACCCTGCTTTCTTAGAAAGGCCATCGCTTCCACTCCGTCACCAACAACACAAATGTCCATCCACAGTCCGCCCTCCAGTATGGCCTCTTCCACCAGTCGGACATCGCCGGGGTTGTCTTCCACCAGCAAAACCTCCATTGGCCTCCCAACCATTTCAGCGTTCATCGCTATTTACCGCGGAAACCAGGGCAGTTTGCTTTCTAGGAAGGGTAAAGTAAAAAGTAGACCCCTTGCCCGTCTCTGATTCGACGTAGATATTTCCACCGTGCTTTTCAACAATCTTTTTGCATATGGCCAGCCCGATACCGGTTCCCGGGTACTCCTCTTTTGTGTGAAGGCGCTGGAAAATGGTGAAGATTCGCTCCTTGTACTGGAGACTGATGCCAATGCCGTTATCCCTAACTGAAAACAGCCAGTGGTCCCCCTGGCTCTCCACTCCAACGTGTATCTGAGGGGGTTGGTCCCCTCTAAATTTCACGGCGTTGCCTATAAGGTTTTGGAACAGCTGGCAAAGCTGCGTAAAATTACCGTGCACTGAGGGCAGGGGATCGTGTGAAACCTCAGCGTTACTCTCCTGGATGGTCAGACGCAGGTTGGACCCAACGCGTGCAAGGACCTCTTCACAGTCGACCAGGACCAGATCACTGTCCTCAGATCCAGCCCGCGAGTAAGCTAAAAGGTCTTGAATCAATCTCTGCATTCGCGATGCGCCATCGGTGATATACCCCAAAAAGTCGGCGGCATCAGTGTCCAGTTTATCCTTGTAGCGCTGTGATAAGAGCCCAGAGTAGCTGGAGATCATGCGCAGGGGCTCCTGTAAATCATGGGAGGCCACGTAGGCAAACTGCTCCAGATCGGCGTTGGATCTGGCCAAATCCTGAGCGCGACTATCAAGAGCTTCATTGGCTCTCTTGAGCTCCTCTGCGTGAAGATATGCTTCTTCCTGAAGCCTCGCATTTTCCAGCAGTGCTCCGATCTCATCTGCGACGGCTGTGACATGCCTTACCCGCTCCGGCGTGAAGTGGTTGGGTTGCCAGGAATCAATATTCAAAGTCCCCAGGGTGCGTCCTCCTACTTTGACTGGAAACGCCACCATGGACTGAAGGCCTGTTTTCACGATGTGAGGCGCTGCTCTTGGATCTGAGGGATAATTATCAATTACAATCGGTTTGCCCGTAAGAAAAGCTGGGCCTGCTATTCCCATGTCATAGGGGAGTAGCGGTATTTTAGGCACTCCTTGCTTGTCGGCACCGACTTCCGCAACAAGACGTAATCCCTGTTCCTTCTCATCTACTACCCTGAGGGTGGCCAAATCGCCCTGGGCCACCTGAACCAGCTCCCCCAAGACCCTGGTAACCTTCTCTTTGAAGTTTCCCTTCCGAACAAGAATTTTCGCGATATTGAATTGCGCCTCCAACTCTTGCGTTCGGACCTGTTCCGTTTCCCGCAGCCTCGCATTTTCCAGCAGTGAGCCAATACCATCCGCCACGGCTGTAACTTGCTTTACTCTGTCATGGGTAAAGTGGTCGAGCTGCATCGAGTTTATAGTCAAAATTCCCAACATACGCCCGCTGACTTTCACCGGAATTATTATCATAGACTGCAGGCCCGCCGCTATCACATGAGGTGGCGCCATTGGGTGAGAAGGATAGTCGTTTATGACGGCTAACTCCCCCGTAAGGTAGGTTGGACCTATTATGCCTTCGTCATAAGGGACTACTAGCCTTGGAGGTACTTCTTGTCTTTCCTCACGAACCGCGGCAACAAGGCGTAATCCCTGCTCTTTCTCATCTACTACCCTGAGGATGGCCAAATCGCCCTGGGCTACCTGAACCAGCTCCCCCAAGACCCTGGTAACCTTCTCTTTAAAGCTTCCTTCAAAGCTTCCTTCCTGAACAAGAATCTTTGCGATTCTGAACTGGGCCTCCAGCTCTTGGGTACGAAGGCGCAGAGCCTCCTCCCGTTGTTTCCTCTGGGTAATATCCCTGATGATCCCTTGGTAGGTAATAACCTGGGTTTCTTTATCCTTTTGTAGGGTGCCGGTTATCAAACAGTCTATTGGGGTCCCATCTTTCCTTTTGAGCTTCCTCTCCAAGTCTGGGGAACGCCCGTTTTTACTCATCTCAAGCCGGCCTTTTTCACGATCCTGTTTATTTACAAATAGGTCCTCTACCCTTAGTTTGGATAGGTCATTCCTTGAATAGCCGAACATATCATGAAAGGCCTGGTTGGCGTCCAGGAAAGTTCCCTCCTCAGTAGTCAAGGTTATGGCGTCTCGAGACTCTTCAAACAAGCGCCTGTACTTCTCCTGGCTCTCGCGCAGCTTCCGTTCCGCCTGCTTCTTCTGAGTGATATCACGGGTAATGGTGCACATGGCAATGACCTTCCCGCTAGGATCCCTTATGGGAGACATGGTGAGGGAAATGTCAATGATCCTGCCATCTTTTGTGAGTCGCTGGGTCTCGTGCCCTTTGATGAACTCACCCCGGGCCACCCTGGCTGTGCGGCTAGCCCTATCGTCGGGATTACCGGGCAGAATCATAGACGGCAAGGGCCTACCCAATACCTCCTGAGTAGAGTAGCCAAATAGCTTTTCGGCCGCTGGGTTCCAGGTAAGGGTGGTACCGTCCAGGGAAAAGCTGATGATTGCCTCACCGGAAGACTCCACAATGGATGCCAGATGGGAAAGGGCCTCTTCTGCCCGCTTGCGCTCAGTGATATCCCTTATGCTGGTCTGAAATCCCAGGAGGTTGCCGTCTTCGTCCCTCCAAGTACTACTAGTGAGAAGACAGTCTATTTCAGTACCGTCTTTTTGGCGGTAATTGACTTCGTAGTCCTTTGTGAGGCCCTTCTCCTCCGCAAGCTTCCTGTCTTTCCGCCCCTGTTCCGGGTCGACATAAAGTTCCCAGAGGTCCATGCCCACCATCTCTTCCTTGGTATAGCCAAAGAGGTCCAGTGCCGCCTGGTTTACATCCGTGAGTTCTCTGTCAGAGGAGGCTATTGTTATGGCGTCTCGGGAGTCTTCAAAAAGGCTCCGGTACTTCTCCTCGCTCTCGCGCAGCTTCCGTTCCGCCGACCTTCGCAAAGTAACATCACGAACGGCGGCGGAAACGAGCATCCCTTCCTCGGTCTCCAAAGGACTGAGGCTAATATCCACGGGAAACTCGCTTCCATCTTTGCGAAGACCACATAGTTCAAATCCAGCCCCCATAGACCGTATTTCGGGATTTGCACAATAGTCCGTAAGATGCCTAGCGTAGCTGGAGCGGAACCTCTCAGGCAGCAGGATCTCAAGTGGTTTCCCTAGTATCTCTTCATGAGAATATCCGAAGAGGTCCTCCGTATGGGAATTGGCCCAAACTGTTTTGCCGTCCCCGTTTATGACGATCAAAGCATCAGGCACCCATTCCAACCATCTATGAAAGTGTTCTTTAGCACTTTCCAGGTTTTGTCCACGAGACCCCAGGGCGGCAGTCTCCTTTTTGATCTTTACCAGACCGTTGACCCTGCTGCTTGGAGGTTTCCTGTTGCTACTCATTTTTGTCCATCTTCTAGCTCCGCTTTATGGAGATCTGCCAACTCGGGTCCATAGGGGAGATTGGAACTGAATGTAACCAATATGCTTTTAAACCGTTATCCTGTAATTCAGCACGTGGAAAAGGTCCTCCTTCGAGAAGGGTTTGCGAAGAACCGTTATTGGGCCCAGCGCCAACGCCTTTTCCATGAGGTCACTATCCGGGTAAGCAGTTACAAAAACCACGGGAGTGTGCTGGTTAAATTCCCGGATCTTGGCCATTGTCTCCACTCCATTCATCATTGGCATCTTGAGGTCCATAAAGATAAGGTCAAAGTCCCTCTCTTTAAGCTGCTCCAAGGCTTGCTGACCTCCCTCTACCGCCACGCCGGCCCATCTGTGCTGGCTCAGAAGTTGAACAAAGGTGTGGCGGAAGGCAATGTTATCGTCGACTATCAGGGCCGAGCCCTTGTACTTGCTTGGGGTAGCGGCATAGGTCCCCATGCCAGCTTTTCTGACAATATATCCCTCTCCTTGTAGAAGATCCAAAGCGTGCTTCAGGGTGGCGAAGGCCACCCCGTATTCCTTGGCCAACTGGTGCTGGGGAGACAGCTTGTCGCCAGCCTGGTAATGCCCCTCCTGTATTCGAGCCTTAAGCGCCGTAGCGACTCTGACGTAGCGGGGAGCCAGGTCTTGATAATCAGAGGTGGCCAACGTTTTTAAACCTCGGTCGAACAATACTAGTATAGCGATATAATCTTATATTGACTCACCATTGTCAATGGTTACCGACGTCCTCAATAGTTGCGAGATTTTATTCTTTTTCTCTGGTTTTTAAGCCATCACCCACATGTTTTCTCATCAACCAATAAGCCCCTTATTGGGGACCCCGATTAGCTCAGTCCCACGAAGAGGGCTGGAGGGTAGAACTACAAACCTTTCATACTAAGCTTTTTGCGAAGGGGTAGTAACTTCTAAACGGGTGTCCGGCTCAGAGTCATCGATCTGATCTATAGTGCCGTCTATTGATGACTGGCCACTTCCGTCACGCTCGGTATAAGCAGACCCATCGTACACATCGCGGCGGAAACCACACTGGATGCACTTGATGAATGAGCTGCTGTAATCTCTATCGTTGTACAAGTCTCCTAGACACTTTGGATAATGCTTAAACCAGATCATCTGGATTCCTCCAATCCTGTGTTGCGGCCTCCTAAATGACCTCCTATACAAATAGTCTTTGGACTACCGGTATCCAAATATGCTCACACCTTTCCATATAACCACCTCCATATAGCCACCAATCTATATAGCCACCAAGCCCCTGCGGTATCACTCTGGAGGCTCAACAGGATAGACCTGATAAACGACGGTCGGAAAATTCAAGCTCAATTAGCCCCTGCGGACCTAACCAGGTGGCACTGTGCAAAAGACCCTCAATGGTCTGTGGGAAGCACTTATAGGTCTTGGTGGTACGCTAAGATCACTGGAAAGAGTCCCTAAAGACCGGCAGAAGGTGGTCTCGGTAGTCTGCTCACACCTTCATCAATAGTGGGCCTGCAACAAGCGTAAGATATTCATCAGCCGGATTTCCCTCCGGATATAGTCGGTGGAGTGATCCCGAGGAGACATCTCGGAGCGGCCTAAAGGGCCACTCATCCTTGCCCATTTGAGCCCTGAGGAGAGTCTTCAGAACCAACTACCTAACGTAGAAAACACCTCAGCACACATGCAGAGGTATCAAGATAGCCGACGATGAGTGGAGGCCAATGAACGCAAGGGGATGCGAGTTAGAGCGCTAAACGGTGGGCTTCCCGTTGAGGGCAACTGATTGGCCGGGTAAAGAAAGGCGTCTTCTGGCATCGGGAGCACCCCCAGGTTGGCTAGGCTAGAAGACATCCTTTTTTGAGAGCCCTTGTTGCGGAGTTGAGCCGAATTTGGTGGTCGTTACGCCCGCCGCAGCTACGGAGGTGTTGTGGGATCTAAAAAACGTGGCCTCCTTTTTAGATTAATTTTTTTGTTTGGCTCAGCCTCCTTATTCAGGCTTACCCAGCCATTAGTTACCCTTTAGGTGGAGACTTGAAGACCCTGGGGGTGCCCCGACGATACCTAATCTTAAGAATACGAAGGCGCTGACTAAGTCCCCCTGGTGTCATTATGGCGAGACGAGAGGGGCCTTTACAGTGACCCTACTGGTTCAATCCACTAGAATTAGCCCTATCCCCTTAAGGTACAGAGGCCAATTGAATCTAAAGATAGGCTGGCCTAAATGCCGGGCTCAGTGACAAGGTAATTTAGGGGACGACAGGCGATATATGTGAATCTGCTGATAGGTTCGCCCCCATTACCCTTCAACCAGAGGCCCCACTGGAGTAAGCTGATTGTACGGTGCGGTGAAGGAGCGACACGATGCGAAAAGAACTCATGGACATTTTGGCTTGCCCCTTATGCAAGGGGAACCTTGAGCTGAAGGTCAGAGAGGAGCAAGAAGAAGAGGTCATAACTGGTTCGCTTCACTGCGACCAGTGCCAGGAAACCTACCCTATCGAGAACTCCATTCCCAACCTGTTGCCCCCCAACCTCCGCTCAGATTAGCAGCGCTGCTTCGCCAGGGACAGGACGCTAATCGGGGGCGGCGCCCATAAGCGCACCCCTTCCCTCCCCTCAACCTGGGCCAATAGCTCTTGAATCGTCCTCCCATTCAACGGATGTACAAAGTTGGGGGCAATTTCGGACAGAGGCGCCAGAACAAAGGCCCGCTCAGTTATCCTTGGGTGGGGGACCTCAAGATAAGCCTTCCTCATCACAAGTTGACCATAAAACAAAAGATCGGCATCAAAGACCCTTGGACCTCCCGGGAACGTTGGCCTACGGCCCAGCGACTTCTCCGTCTCCTTGAGAAAATTAAGTAGTGACTCGGGCGACAGGGAGGTGACACCCTCACACACGCAGTTGAGGAAGGGCGGTTGCTCCTTGTAACCCCAGGGCTCGGTTTCGTAAATGGAAGAGACCTTGGTCAAGGTGATTCGGTTGCCCAGCGCCCTAAGGCCCCTAAGGAGATTGTCCATGCGATCCCCCAAATTAGACCCAAGGCCTAAATAGACCTCTACCTCTTCCAATTCTGGGGCCTCCAGTCCCTGACGATGGCGTCGCTCATTTTGGCCACCTGTGCCATCTCCTTCACATCGTGGACTCGCACAATGTCTGCGCCGCCGGCAATAGATAGGGCTACCGTGGCTGCAGTGCCTTCCAACCGCTGATCCACCGGCAACTCTAGGACTAGCCCAATAGTAGACTTCCTAGAGGTCCCAACCAGTAAAGGGAAGCCAAGGGCCTGAAACTCCCGTAGTCGGCGAAGAATTTCTAGATTGTGGTCCGCCGTCTTGCCGAAGCCGATACCGGGATCAAGGATGATATTTTCTGAAGGAACCCCCGCCTTCAGAACCCGCTCTGCAGCGCTTTTTAGACTGTCCATCACATCGGGCACCAGGTCTCCATACTCAGTCGTGATTTGATTGTGCATCAACACAATGGGGACCCTGTATTTGGCCACCACTCCGGCCATCTCTGGATGAACCCTTGGCCCCCATACGTCGTTTATCATCGAAGCCCCGGCCTCAAGGGCCTGCCGCGCCACTTCCGCTTTATAAGTGTCTACGCTGACGGGCACTTTAACCCTGGAGACGATCTTCTCTAGAGCAGGTATGAGAAGCGACAGCTCTTGAGCGCCCGAAATGGGGGTGTGCCCTGGGCGAGTAGATTCTGCTCCTACGTCAATTATGTCGGCACCCTGGGCTTCAAAGACGAGGGCCTGCTCCAGAGCTTTTTCAGGGTGGTCTCCCAGGCCATCCCCGGAGAAGGAGTCAAGAGCCAGGTTGATAACGCCCATAAGGTAGGTCCGTTCCCCCCATTGGAACTCCCGTCCACGGCAGACCATGCTGCGGGGCGTTGCAAAGGTTCTCTCCACCAACCGATTATCCCCTACCTCTTGTCGAATTTAGACACTATGTATAGACTTGTTGGCAGGTTCGCAGCTCCAAATAAGATTGTAGCATTGAGCCCATTTAGTTGCACTGGCGCTGTTTTATTTGATAGGATTTACCTCCCTGGAAGCGCATATGGCTATTGAACCAAAATCCGACGAGCGGCTAGAAAGATTAGAACGGCTCCGGTCCCAATCCCGTCTGGGAGGGGGCCAGGAGCGGATTAATCAGCAGCACTCAAAGGGCAAATTGACAGCCCGGGAGCGGCTGGACCTGGTTTTCGACTCAGGTACCTTTGAGGAGATAGACCCCTTTGCCACCCACCGCACCTCAGATTTTGGTCTAGCTAACAAAAGACCGCCCGGGGACGCTGTGATAACAGGCTACGGAAAGATTAACGGCCGGACTGTCTTTGCTTACGCCCAGGATTTCACCGTCCTGGGCGGCTCCGTGTCAGAGACAGTAGGCAAAAAGATATGCAAGGTCATGGACCTGGCCATGAAAACCGGCGCGCCTGTCGTTGGCATCAACGACTCGGGTGGCGCCCGAATTCAGGAAGGCGTCCTTAGCCTGGCAGCCTACGGTGACATCTTCCTCCGCAACACTCTGGCCTCTGGGGTTGTACCTCAGATTTCCGTCATACTGGGCCCCAGCGCCGGCGGCGCTGTCTATTCGCCTGCTATCACCGACTTCGTATTTATGGTACAGGGCCTTAGCCAGATGTATATCACCGGACCAGACGTGATTAAGACTGTAATGGGCGAGGAGGTTACCCACGAAGATTTGGGCGGAGCTTCGGCCCACGGCGTCAAAAGCGGCGTTGCCCACTTCGTATACGAAACCGAGGAGGAGTGCCTGAACCAGCTTCGGCGGCTCCTTAGCTTCCTCCCCTCCAACAACATGGAGGACCCCCCCATACCCGATATTTTCGACACTACGGACCGCACCGACGCCAGCCTCTCCGACATCGTCCCGCGGGAGCCCAACAAGTCCTACGACATCCGCGAGGTCATGGTGCGGGTTGTGGACAACGGAGACCTGATGGAGGTGCACCAGAGCTATGCACCCAATATAGTGGTGGGATTTGCTCGCATGGCCGGTAAGTCCGTGGGGCTGGTGGGCAATCAGCCGGCCTACCTGGCCGGGGTCCTGGACATAAACGCCTCCGTCAAAGCGGCCCGTTTCATACGCTTCTGCGACGCCTTCAATATACCCATCGTAACCTTCATCGACGTGCCCGGATTTTTGCCAGGAACCGACCAGGAGTATGGTGGGATAATTCGCCACGGCGCCAAGCTGATCTACGCCTATGCCGAGGCTACGGTGCCCAAAGTAAGCGTGATGATAAGAAAGGCTTACGGTGGCGCCTACATCGTCATGAGCAGCAAGCATCTTAGGGGCGATATTAACCTGGCCTGGCCCTCGGTGGAGATTGCTGTCATGGGGCCTGAGGGCGCCGTCAACATCATCTTCAGAGAGCAGATTGCCAAATCGGACGACCCCGAGAAGACACGCGCCGAGCTTACCAAGGAATATATAGACAACTTCGCCAACCCCTACGTGGCCTCCAGCCACGGCTTCCTGGACGACGTTATAGACCCAGCCGAGACCCGCCCCCGCTTGATTAAGGCCCTGGAGATGCTCCAGAATAAGCGGGACAGCCTACCGCCCAAAAAGCACGGTAACATTCCTCTCTAGCTCCTAAACCAAAACACCGTCTCCCTCAAAATTTAATCCTTTTTTAATCCCCCAACGAATCCGTCAGGCTTGAATCCTTCGTATGCTGTATTGAATCCAATACACCGACTTAAGGCTGAGGCTAATGGCAAGTGTTATAAAGAGAAGTCCTGCTCTGGTCATAGCAGTGTTCCTGACAGGGGTTGCCCTGCTTCTTATTAGCGCCTGTGGCAGCAACGACCCTACTTCCACCGCATCACCCCCACCAGGCGAGGGCTCAGCGAGCCCCACGGCCACCCCAACGCCCACCCCCACAGTCGAGACCACTGTTCCTCCTAAGGCCGAAGGACCTCTGGCGGCGGAACTCGTGGGCACACAGGAGTGGATCAACTCTGCGCCCCTCAAAATAGAAGATCTCAGGGGGCAGGTAGTCATCATCGACTTTTGGACATACACCTGCGTCAACTGCATTAGAACCTTCCCTTTCCTGAAGATTTGGCACTCCAAGTACGCCGACGACGGCCTGGTGATAATAGGGGTGCATACCCCGGAATTCCAATTCGAGCATGATCTGCAGAACGTCCAGCAGGCGGTGATGGACTAC
>JAPULR010000118.1 GCA_027294635.1 Chloroflexota bacterium
TCCCTGCATCCGGTGCCAACGTACCAGGATGTCTTCCATGAAGAAGGTGAGGGCATGGCCAAGGTGCAGGTCGCCGGTGACGTTGGGTGGCGGCATGATGACCACGAAGGGCTTTTTGGAGGGGTCGATGACGGGCGTAAAGTAGCCCTTGTCCATCCAGAACCGGTAGATGGGACCCTCAACATCGGAGGGGTTGTAGACCCGGGGCATCTCCTTTGAGAGAGCTGATGTCATAAGCGATGTTCCTAGATATAGGCTGAGTGATTGCCTATTGTAGCAGGGTAGACCAGGCCGACGATCGCTAGGTTAGCGCCACTTTTATAGCGTGTTTCTTGGTAACATCGCGGGCCTTGGCAACGTCCACCGAAGTCACCAGCTCCCATTTCACAGTGCCCTTGGTCGCATGGGGCGGAGGGTCTGACTGGATCTCCAGCTTGACGTTAAATACAGCGGGGGTCCCCGATTGCAGGCGTGTATCTTTAAGGAAGGTGACGCTGCTGTGGACGTAGGTGTCACGGTGCCGCTCCGTCACCTGTTTCGAGTACCCGGGTATTCGCACCGACGGACCCATGCTTCCCCTGCCTGCCAGCCCATGGGTTGCCGGGAACTGCCTGACATACACCTCTGTGTAGCGCTCCTCGCACACAAGGTCCACCCGGCCTTCCCTCACCTCCGCATCACCTCTAGCGTCGAGCTCCACAACCAGGTCGACGGTCTCGCCCAATTTGTAGGGCCGGTCTTCAAAAGTAACGTTCAAATTCAGCGGACGTATTCCGCTTATCATTGCTATTTCATCCTTTCTCAGCGGCCATCAGATCCCTCACCCTATCCAGCACCCGGTGGGCCACAGCCTCCTTGGGCATCAGCGGCAGGTCCTCGACCTGGCCGTTCTTGCCCAGGATCAGCACTTTGTTGGAGTCGGAGCCGAAGCCGCTTTCGGGGTCGGTAATGTCGTTGGCAACGATGAGGTCCAGGCCTTTTCGGGCCATCTTCTCGCGAGCGTTCTGTGCCAGGTCCTGGCTCTCAGCGGCAAAACCCACCTTGACAATAGGCCCCGTGGTCTCCGTGAGTATGTCGGGGTTCCGAGTCAGCTCAAGGGTCATGGAGTCGGAGTCCTTCTTCAGCTTCTGTGGGCTGGCTAACCTGGGACGGTAGTCGGCCACGGCGGCGGCCATGACCAGGGCCTGAGCGTTGGCCGTGGCCTTAAACACCTGGTCTCTCATCTCCAGGGCCGTCTGCACCCTCACCACCTCCACGGCCACCGGATCAGGCAGGCTGGTAGGCGCGGTGACCAGGACGGTGCGCGCGCCTCGGTCTCGGGCGGCTTCGGCAAGGGCGTAGCCCATCTTCCCCGATGATTGGTTGGTGATAATGCGGGCCGGGTCCAGGGGCTCCTGGGTGCCGCCGGCGCTGACCACAATGGTACTCCCGGCCAGGTCCCCATCCTTGCCGAGAATGGCCCGGATGTGGCCCATCAGCTCAGGGGTTTCCACCAGTCTCCCCTTGCCCATCTTTCCCGAGGCCAGATATCCCTCATCGGGTCCAACAATGGTGACCCCTCGGTCCCGCAGCTTCTTCAGATTCTCCTGGACGGCGGCGTTCTCGTACATGTGGCCGTCCATGGCGGGCGCCACGATGACCGGAGCCATAGTGGCAAGGAGGGTTGTCGTAAGAGGGTCGTCCGCCAGGCCCAGGGCCATCTTGGCTATGCTGTTGGCCGTGGCTGGAGCCACTACCAACAGGTCCGCCCTCTCGGCCAGGGCCACGTGCTCCACGCTGAGCTCCGACTGTGGGTCGAACAGGTCTATAACCACTGGCTGGTGGGTTATGCCGCCAAAGGCCAGGGGCGTAACGAACCTGGTAGCGCTCTGGGTCATAACCACATCCACCAGAGCGCCGCCCTGGGTCAGCTTGCTGGCCAGGTCCAGCGCCTTGTAGCAGGCGATGCTGCCCGTAACTCCGAGGACGATGTGCTTCTTGTCCAGGACGGGTATCATGTCTTACGTACTCCCTTTGTGGTCCTGGTTCATCTCGTAGACCATCCTCAGGCCGATAAGGGTCAGGTCCGGATTAGCCGCATCGAAAATCTGGGTCTCCCCGGCCATGAGGCGCGCTAGCCCCCCGGTGGCCACCACCTTGGCATCCTGCCCCAGCTCCTTCTTGAAGCGGTGTACCATCCCCTCCACCAGGCTCACGAATCCCAGGAACAACCCCGACTGTAGGCTATCGGCAGTGTTGCGTCCGATGGCGGACTTGGGGGCCGCTATGTCCACCCGGCGAAGCTGGGCGGTAGCCTGATGCAGGGCCTCGGCGGCCACCTCAATCCCCGGGGCGATGGCTCCGCCCAGGTAGTCGCCTTCCCTGGAGATGGCGTCGAAGACGGTGCCGGTCCCAAAGTCAACCACTATGGTAGGCCCACCGTACAGATGATAGGCGGCGACGGCGTCCACCACCCGGTCCGCTCCCACGTCACGAGGGTTGTCGTACAGGATACGGACTCCGGTCTTTACGCCCGTATTTACCGTGAGGGGTACAACGTTGAAGTACTCCTTGCATACCTCCTCAAAGGTGGAGGTAAGGGGCGGGACCACGCTACAGATGGATGCACCATCAATGCTCTGCGGCGTCACCCCCTTAAGGGCGAGAATATTGGTGGTGGACTCTCCGTACTCGTCGGCAAGCCGCCGCGCATCGGCGGAAAGGCGGACAGTGCAAATCAACTTCTGGCCATCAAAGACGCCCAGGTTGATGTTGGTATTGCCTATATCGATAGCCAGTAGCATCGCTCTATCCCTACTACAGATTATAGGTTAGCTTGCAAACTCCATCAACGTTCTGGAACACAGCGCACGGTTGAAGCGTTCCAGCTACTGTGCTACGTTGTCTCTGTATCCGACGACCAAAGGTTAAAGGAGTCCTTTATGCGCATCGTTTCCCTCCTTCCCAGCGCCACGGAGATAGTCTACGCCCTGGGCCTGGGGGACCACCTGTACGGCGTTAGCCACGGGTGCGATTTCCCACCGGAGGCCAAGGAGAAGCCAGTGGTGGTGCGAAGTCGCATTGAGCCGGAGGGCAGCACTAGTGGGGAGATAGACGCGGCGGTGCGAGAATACGCCTCTTCCGGCGCTCCTATCTACCAGATCGACCTCAAAGCACTTAGCCAAGCCCAGCCGGACCTGATTTTAACCCAGGGCCTTTGCGAAGTGTGCGCCGTACCCGCCGAGCAGGTGACCGAAGCCATCGAGGGCCTCTCTACCAACCCACAAGTAGTCTCCCTTGATCCCCACTCCCTAAACGACCTCTTCGACGACATTCTCAAGGTAGGGGAAGCCACTAACACGACGGAAAAGGCCCAGACGCTGATTAGCTCCTTCGAGAGGCGGCGGGATGAGGTGGCGGCCACGGCGGCCATTGCAGTAACCAGGCCCAGGGTAGCTTGCCTGGAGTGGTTGGATCCACTGCTGGTGGCGGGCCACTGGGTGCCAGAGATGGTAGAGGTGGCAGGCGGTGAAAACTGCTTTGGAGAGAAGGGTCAGCCATCCTTTAAGATCGAGTGGCAGCAGGTAATGGAGACGCGACCAGAGGTTGTCATCGCCATGCCCTGCGGATTTGACGTTCGCAAAGGCATCGCAGAGGTGCACCTTCTAACGGAAAAAGAGGGTTGGGAATCCCTGCCCGCCGCGGTGAACGAGCGACTCTTTGTGGTAGACGGCGGGGCTTATTTCAGTCGGTCGGGGCCGAGGTTAGTGGATGGTCTGGAGATGATTGCGGAGATATTACATCCGGAGCTCTTCTCCGGGATGGTACCCCAAGGCGGCGCCTCCCGGATCTATGGGCAGCTTTTCAAGGTCAGTTGAGCCTCGGCCCTTGGAAGGGGGTCCGCTTCTCCAGCTCCTCCCTGGCCAGGGTCAGGCGCTCATCAAGGAGGGGCAACGCCCGCTCTAGCCGTTCCTTCACCGAAGACATCTGGAGCAGATACTGGCCAACCACTGGCGGATGGGCCACGGACCGGGCCACGGCGTAAGACAGGGCCAGGGGGTCCTTGGGTGTATCCACAGATCTAACCCAGCCACCCTTGACCCCGGCCAGAGTCTTCCAGTATTCGGCCAGAACTTCGCCGGCCCTCTTCGGCAGCTCTCCCAGTTCCTCTAGCCCTTCGTCTTCCAGGTATTCCACCTTGGCCATGAGATAAGGGGTCTCCCGGGTTATCTCCTGGATGCGGAAGCGCTTTTCTCCCACCGTTTGAAGAGTGTAGCGCCCTTCCTCCAACCGCTCCGCCTTGGTGATCCGGGCGGTGGTGCCAACTTTGTGGGGTGAGGCCAGCCCTCCCACCTCCGGACCCTCCTTGATGAGGACCACGCCAAAGGGCAGGTTTCCCTTCAGGCACTCCCCTATCATTAGCTTGTAACGCTCCTCAAAGATGCGCAGGGGGAACAACCCACCCGGAAAGAGGATCACGTTCAGCGGGAATAGCCGCAGCTCTTCCGGGTCCGCTATGGGCTGTGACTCTTGGTCCGACATAGTTAGTAAAAAGTATAGTTAGACCGTCGCTGGAGAGCAAGACAACAGGGCTAACTCTACTTAGGTTACGGCCCACTGCTACCCGTGTCTGATTACGGTGCAGGTCAAAGCAGCAGGCTAACCCTTGAATACCGATCTCCATAGGCGCCGCCACACCGATTCTGACCACGCTCCTCAGGTGGAGGATCTATCTCGTAACTCCACCTACATAGACTGCAGCGCTCATAGAATCGCCGCTCTGTCGTAGAGGCAAAAACGTAGAAAAGATGGGTATTCCGATAACTCATGAACAAATGGAAGCCCCGTCTCAATCGACAGGCCCAGCACTCCTTTTCTCCAACGTAGCCTAAAGGAACGATTCTGGTTGCACTCCCCCGAGCGATCATCGTGAAACCTCCCCACGGTGGTAGGTTTAAGTTGGTACAGACACATCCCACCCACAGGGGACACTCTAGGGAACAATAAAGCTAGCGTCTCCCTGTCGGGACAGAGAAGAAGTCTGCAGCAAACCGAATTTTAGCATGACGGTACCCTTCAAATCTCTAAAATCGGAGACATGAACATGCATAATGCTCCCTTGACACCTTCCGTGGGGCAAACTACATTTGTGTCATGATTCCGCTATTTTTGCGGCACTCTCGCCGATAGGAGGTTTGGTGATGGCATACGACTTACTGGTTAAGAATGGTCTGGTAGTGGACGGCTCGGGAATGCCCTCCTTCCACGGCGACGTCGCGGTGAAGGATGGCAGGATTGCGGAGATAGGCAAGGTCAGGGGCGAGGCCCACCGCGTCATCGACGCCGAGGGACAGGCAGTAGCCCCCGGGTTTATCGACAACCATTGCCACTACGACGCCCAGGTCACCTGGGACCCCCTTTGCACCTTCTCTTGCTACCACGGGGCCACCTCGGTAATCATCGGCAACTGCTCCCTCACCCTGGCCCCCGTCCGAGATGGTGACCACTACGCCCTGGCCCAGATGCTGTCGCGGGTGGAGGCCATACCCATTGAGGCCTTGGAGGCCGGGGTCAACTGGTCATGGAACACCGTGGCGGAGTACATGGATGCTCTGGACAAACGACTGGGGGTCAACGTGGGAGTCCTCATCGGCCACTCGGCGGTAAGACGCTATGTCATGGGAGAGGCCTCCCAGGACCGTGACGCCACCGGCCCAGAGGTCGAGGAGATGAAGGCCATCGTCCGAGAGGGCATGGCCGCGGGGGCCCTGGGGTTCTCCGTCTCCCGCAACCAGGGCCACTTCGACCTGGCGGGGAAACCCTTACCGGCCATCGTTGCTCCAACGGAGGAGCTTTTCGCCCTGGCCTCGGTGGTGGGGGAGATGGGGACCGGTATCGTCCAGTGTGGCGGAGGCACCCTCCCTGAGATGAAGGAGGACCTGTGCAGCAAGCTTTCACAGGTCAGCGGACGGCCGGTGGTATACAACAACATTACCCATCGCTGGAGCGCTCCCAACCAGTGGAAGGAGCACCTGAGCTTCCTTGAGGATACCGTTAGCCGAGGGAACCGCGCCTTTCCTTTGATAAGCCCACGCAGCAATAACACGCGGTTTACCATGCTCAACGCCCAGGTCTTTGACCGGCTGCCCGCCTGGAAGCCCGTCATGGAGGGCACTCCCCAGGAGAAAATGGAAGCATTCCGCGACCCCGCGATGCGGAAGAAGCTGAGGCTTGAAGCCGTAGAGGGCGCCGATGTCCCCTACAACGCCTTCTCCCGCCGCTGGGACTACTTTTTCGTGACCAAACCCGTCCTGGAGAAGAACCAGGGCCTCAAGGGCAAGAGCATCGCCCAGATCGCTCAGGAGCAGGGTAAGGACATCCTGGACGCCTTCTTGGACCTGGTCCTGGAGGAGAATCTAGAAACGGGCTTTGAGCTGAACCAGAGCGGCGGCGACGAGGAGGCCATGGCCCAGATGCTCACCAGTCCTTACCCCGTCATCGGCCTCTCCGATGGCGGGGCCCACGTCATCTACGACGCCGGCTACGGCTACAGCACCCATTTCCTGGGCCACTGGGTCCGCGAGAAGGGGATAATGCCCCTGGAAGAGGCTGTGCGCAAGCTGACCTTTGTGCCGGCCTCCCTCTTTGGCATGTACGACCGCGGGCTTCTGAGGCCTGGCCTGGCGGCGGACCTGGTTATCTTTGACCCCGATACCATCGACTCACTGGAGCCGGAGGAGGTCCAGGACTTTCCTGCCGGGAGCAAGCGCCTGGCCCAGTTCTCCAAGGGCATCGGGTACACCATCGTCAACGGAGAGGTGCTAATCGAGAAAGGGGAGCATACCGGGGCCTATCCGGGTCGGGTGGTGCGGAACAGCGCTTATCAGGGTAGCAACGGTAGATAGGTTGGGGAGTTAGGGACGCCGTATATGTGGGCATTTTGCCCCCTCTGGTCCGATGGGGTTCGCCCCAAGTTGACAGCCAGAACGGCCTAACCTATCCTGTACCTCGGTTACAAAAACCCACGTCCCTCAAACCGCGATCAACGGACTAGGAATTCCTGCTTTGACTCAAACCAGACTCAACCCCATTACTGTGGAGGTCATCGGCAACACCCTGGCCTCCATCGCCGATGAGATCCTCGTAGGACTGATCAAGTCGGCCTACTCCACCAACATAAAAGAGCGGCAGGACTGCTCCTCCGTGGTCATAGACGCCCAGGGGCGGGTGGTATCCATCAGCGACATGAGCCTGCCCATGCACCTGAGCTC
The DNA here is from genome assembly GCA_027294635.1 of Chloroflexota bacterium. Taxonomy (GTDB): domain Bacteria; phylum Chloroflexota; class Dehalococcoidia; order Lucifugimonadales; genus JAPULR01. The sequence goes on from JAPULR010000118.1 coordinate 7,251, forward strand.
CTTCATGTTCACCGGCGAGGCGCTGCTCAAGCGGTTTCCCAGGGAGACCATCCAGGACGGCGACGTTTTCATCGTCAACGACCCGTACAGCGGCGGCCCCTCTCACCTGGCCGACGTTACCTTCGTCGCCCCGGTATTCCACGGAGGAGAGCTTGTGGCCTTCGTGGGCAATACGGGCCACTGGCCCGATGTCGGCGGCAAAGCGCCCGGTCAGGCGGCCCTGGGTGACGCCACCGAGATATATCAGGAGGGCCTGCGCATCCCGCTGGTGCGGCTCTATAGGGCCGGCGAGTTGCAGCGGGACATACTAGACCTGGTGCTGCTCAATGTCAGGGACCCGGACAACCGGGACGGCGACATCCGTGCCCACGTAGGGTCGGTGAAGCTGGGAGTCCTGCGGATGCAGGACCTGGTGACCCAGCATGGCAGTGAGGTCTTCGCCACCGCTCTGGACGAGTTGTTGGACGTGGCAGAGCTTAAGGCACGCCACGGCATCCTCTCCCTGGCCGAGGGGGAGTACGAGGCCCTGGACTACCTTGACGATGACATGGACAGCGACGAGCCTATTCCCATCAGAGTCAAAGTAACAATCCGCCATAAGCCGGAGCCTTCAGTAACGGTGGACTACGCCGGAACCGGCGGCCCCGCCAGGTTCGGCATCAACATGCCGTATCATGGTACCGTTACCGTTGTCTTCTGGGTCATGCGCTCCATCCTGGACCCGGACGTGCAGCCCAACGCCGGATTCGAGCGGGCCGTCAAGGTGCTGGCGCCCGACAATTGCCTGGTCAACTGCAAGGCCCCTTCGCCCCTGGGAGCCCGCTACGAGGTCGCCTCTCAGATACCTGACTCCCTCTTTTCAGCTCTGTCCGGTATCATCAGCAAGGGGATTGAGGCGGGGGGACACGGCACCCACGGCATGGGGTTCAGCGGTCAGCCTCCCCACTCTTTTATCTACTACGAGACCGTCGGCGGAGGTGGCGGCGCTCGGCCCAACAAGGACGGCATCAACGGCGTCCACATAACCTCCAACCTGCCCATAGAAGCGATGGAGCAGGAGTTCCCCATGATGGCCGACCGGTTGGAGTATATCCCAGACTCTGGAGGCCCCGGACGCTTTCGCGGTGGGGTAGGCATTCGAAAGGACTGGCGGATGCTGGTGGACTCCTTTGTTGGCGTGCACTCCAACCGCCACCGAATCCCCGGCCCGGGCCTGCTAGATGGCAAGGATGGCACCCTGACCCGTATAGTCCGCAATCCCGATTCTTCGTCTCCTGAGACCATTCCCAGGGAGGCTACCTTCGTCCCCGTAAGTCCCGACGACGTGGTGTCGATCTTTGCCGGCGGAGGCGGCGGCTACGGAGACCCGCTGGAAAGACTCCCCGAGCACGTGCTCCAGGATGTGGTCAACGGCCTGGTCACCGTGGAGGGGGCCCAACGTGACTACGGGGTAGTGGTAGACCCGGAGCAAGGGCAGTTGGACATAAAGGCAACGGAACGTCTACGGCGCTCCATATCCGCCAACCGGAAAGCCTAATCGGGTATACTGGCTTCTGGCAAGGGTTGCAGGGTCTTGTAAGCAGTTTTCCCTCTAACCAAGCGTTGAAGGAGGCTTTTAGCGGGTGACCAGGCTGCGCATCGGCGTGGATGTGGGAGGTACCTTTACCGACCACATCCTTTTTGATGAAGAATCTGGAGCCCTGTATACCTTCAAGACCCCCTCCACGCCTCAGGACCCTTCCCGCTCGGTGATGGACGGCGTCCATCAATTCGCCACCGAACGGCCTGAAGGACTAACGGGCCTGTGGCTTATGGCCCACGGGACAACCGTCAACACCAACGCCATTCTGTCTCGCACCGGCGCCAAGGTGGGCCTCATCACCACCAAGGGCTTTCGAGATGTCCTGGCCATTGGCCGTCAGACTCGCCCCCACTTCTATCGCTGGGACGTTGACAGGCCCGAACCCCTGGTGCCCCGTTATCTCCGGCTGGAGGTCTCCGAGCGGATAGACAGCCAGGGCCGCGTCCTTCTGCCGCTGGATGCGGAGGATGTCCATCGCTGTATCGATGTGTTCAAGAGCGAAGGGGTTGACGCCGTTGCCGTCTGCCTCCTCCATTCCTATGCCAATCCCATACACGAGGGCCGGGTTAAAGAAATCCTCAAAGAAGCCTTGCCCGGAGTGTACCTGGCCATCTCCTCAGAGCTTTCCCCGGAGTTCCGGGAGTTCGAGCGTTCTAGCACCGTAACCGCAGTGGCCTACGTTGGGCCTGTCTTTCAAAAATACATCCGGGAGCTTCAGCAAGGGCTGGCTCAGGAGCTGAATCCAGCTCCCCATCTTTACATAATGCAGTCCTCGGGCGGCATGGCCAGCGCCCGGGTGGAGGTAGACCGCCCCCACCTGACTCTGGAGTCCGGGCCGGCGGCGGGCGTTCTGGCCACGGTGGACCTGGGAAACCGCTTGGGTATGAAGGACCTTATCTCCTTCGACATTGGGGGGACCACCGCCAAGGCCAGCCTTATCCGCGATGGTAGACCCTCAATGGTGAGCATGCTGGAGATAGGCAAGGAGGCCACCGGTTACTACGGCATCCGCATCACCGGCCTTCCCATCCGAGCGCCGTCCATTGACCTGGTGGAGTGCAGCGCCGGTGGGGGAAGCGTGGCCTGGGTGGACGTGGCAGGCCTGCTGAAGGTGGGCCCCAAGAGCGCTGGAGCCGTGCCAGGCCCGGCTTGCTACGACACAGGTGGAAGTGAGCCCACCGTCACCGACGCTAACGTGGTGCTGGGACGCATCAGCCCCGACTATTTCCTGGGTGGCCGGATGGCTCTCAAGCCCGACCTGGCGCACCGCGCCATTGATGAGAAGATAGGCAAGAAACTTGGGATGCCGGCTCATGAGGCGGCCCAGGGAATACTGGACGTGGTCAACGCCAACATGGTCCGCATTCTGAGGGTCGTGTCCGTCAGTAGAGGTTTCGACCCTCGCCAGTTTGTCCTGGTGGCCCACGGTGGCGCGGGACCCCTCCACGCCGGGGACCTGGCCGAAGAGCTAGGAGTTGGTCGCATCGTCATCCCACCCAACCCTGGCCTCTTTTCGGCCATGGGTCTTATCATCAGCGACGTCCAGACCATCGCCACAGCTACCAGGTTCCTCCGGGCGGTGCCTGAGAACCTATCGGCCATCAGGGAGGGCCTAATTCAGCAGGTTGACCAGTGCCTCGATACCCTCAACATTGAAGCCATCCCTGAAAGAGACCAGGTGGTGGAGCGATTCCTGGAGATGCGCTACGTGCGCCAAAACTTTGAGCTAGAAGTGCCCGTCACCAACGAACTGGCCACCGAAAGTGACCTGGAAGATGTGGTGGCCTACTTCCATCGCCTTCACCAGCAGAGCTACGGCCACTTCGACGCCGAAGCGCCCGTGGAAGTGGTCAACGTAAAGGCCAGAGGCGTCGGTAGAATCCCCAAGCCCCAGCCGGCCCTTCTGCCCTCGGGCGGTGCCGACCCAAAGGATGCCATGATTGGCCGTAGAAGAGTATTCTTTAAGGGGTATAATGACTGGCTGGAGTGTCCGCACTACGACAGGGTAAAGCTGCTACGCAATAACATCATAAAGGGTCCGGCGATGGTCTGCGAGTTCGATTCCTCCGTTACTATACTTCCAGACCATAAAGCAGTCGTAGGCTCCATGGGCGAGTTGGTAATCGAGACGGGAAAAGGAGAGAAGTCATGAGCGAATTCAAAGGCGTGGTTGCCGCCACTATCACACCCTATACCCGTGAAGGGGATTTTAACGAAGCTGTATTTCGACAGGTAATGGAATCAAACATCCAGGCTGGGGTGGACGGGTTCTGGATCAGCGGTGGCACCGGCGAGAGCGTCCTTCTGACAGAGGACGAGGTGATTCGCACCGCCCAGATTTCCGCCGAATTATGCAAAGGCAGAGCTACGTCGATAGTACACGTGGGGGCTTTGACTACCCGCAGCGCGGTGCGAATGGCCAGGGGTGCCCGAGATGCCGGCGCCGACGCCGTAGCCTGTGTACCTCCCTTCTTCTATCACCCTTCAGACCAGGCCATTATTGACCACTATCGCGCCGTAGTCGACGCGGCGGAGCTGCCACTCTTCATCTACAACCAGCCAAGGTACACCGGCGTTGAGTTTACGGCGCCGCTGATGGAGAAGGTGGTGAAGGCCGTACCTCAGGTAGCGGGAATAAAGCACTCGGCGCCGGACTTCAACAACATCCGCCGTTTTGCCGATATGGGCATATCCGTATTCACCGGCAGCGGCTCCCTATTCCTGTCTGCCCTGGCGGCCGGGGCCATAGGCGTGGTGGACGGCCCTCTCACGGTGGCGCCGGAGCTATGGATAGGCGTCTACCAGGCGTATCAGCAAGGAGATATACCTCGTGCCCAGGAGTTCCAAAGGAAGGCTAACAAGCTCATTGACCTGGCGGCTCGGCACGGCATGCAGGCCACCTGCAAAGCCCTGACCAGTGTTAGGATGGGTATGGACTGCGGAGTACCCCGGCTGCCCATTCCGGCCCTCTCTGATGAGGAGAAGCGGGATCTTATCGCCGCCGCTGAGGCCATCGGTGTCCTGAAGG
>JAPULR010000119.1 GCA_027294635.1 Chloroflexota bacterium
GGCCCTTATCTCTGGGAAGGGTCGTTGCTGGGAATCTCCGTACCACACGCAGGACAAACGGTGTCCTCTGCCATTAGCTGCCGTCCGCACTCAAGGCAGTTGCCGGTGCCGTTCTTGTGCTCCTGCGTAAGGCGAAGGAGCCTGATTTTCTCTTCCAATTCGCTATCCAGCTCTTCCAAAGCCTTGGCCTCATCCGGGTTAGCCTGCGCCCGCAGCAGCTCCTCGTCACGAAAGCTTGCGGCGGTGGTGTGACGCACGCTACCCATTCGCTCCTCGTACTCCTCCTGTGTGATGTTGTCCACATCCAGGTCGAGTTTTAGCCGGTCCATCTCATCGAACAGTGACTGGCGCGACCGAGCCAACTCTTCCAGCTCGTCGGGCCGTGAAATGGCTTGGGATTGAAGGCGTGGCTTGAGGAAGGGGTAGGAGATGACGATTAGGCTTAAGAGGGCCAGCAGGGTACCGATGATGTAAGCCATGGCGGGTGTTCCTCTTAGCCGTGGCTGAAGCGAAAGGAGGGTGATTTTTCTCTGCGCCGAATCACCCTACTGAAACTTCCGATGCCCTGGAGGCGCTTTGGGGCACTCGGGACATTACCAGAGAAGGCACTCCGCTAGGCCACAAGGCCACCACCGTTCCGATAATCATTATCGGCCCAGCGATCCACATCCACCAGATCATGGGGTTTACGAAGATACGAAAGACTATACTTTGGTTTCCCTCTCGGGTCTCGCTGGGGACAATGTACAGGTCTTCGATGGGGGTAGAGCGAATTCCGGCCCTTGTGGCGCTCATGTTAAAGCCAGGATAGAAGGTACGCTCCGCTTCCACGGTGCCTATGGAATTACCTCCCTTAGACACGTCCAGGGTGAAGAAGGACTCCCTACGGTCAGATTTCTGCACCGTTCGAGATCCCTTGTAGGTGATCTCGTAGCCTTCGATAGTAGTGCTTTCGCCGGGGAATAGGAGAACGTCGCGCTGGGTCCCGTAGAATGACGAGCCTACTATTCCCATAGCCAGGACCACGATGGCCAGATGGACCACATAGCCGCCGTATCGGGGACGGTTGGACGCCATCAGCCTACCGAAGGCCAGGGGATAGCTCTCACCCCGCCTGTGGCGTGTTCGGGTGCCCCGGGCCCACTCCAACAGTATGCCCGCGGCCACCAGGGCTAGAAGGCCGAAGGCGGCCAAGGCATATGGCTTCCGTACCCCCAGAAGGGCCAGGACAATTACCACGCTAAGGGCAATCACGGCAGGCTGCATCAGGGTTTTCTTTAGCGTCTTCCCAGATGCGCGGCGCCAGGGCAGCAGGGGGCCTACGCCCATGAGGAATATCAGGCCCAGGAAAAGGGGCCCGTTAACCTGGTTGTAGAATGGCGCCCCAACGGTGACCGTAAAACCGGTGAAAAGCTCGGACACCAGGGGGTAGATAGCGCCCCACATGGTGACAAAGGCGACGCCCAGGAGAAGGAGGTTGTTGACCAGGAAGGCCGCCTCCCGCGACAGGCTAGACTCCAGGGGTCGGGCGCTCTTGAGGAGGTTGTAGCGCATAAAAAACACGATAAAGGGTGCGATGACCCCCACTATCATGAAGACGAGGAATATCAATCCCATGGAGGAGGCTGCAAAGGAGTGGACCGAGGGGACGGGCCCGCCACGGTTGATAAACATCCCGAACAAGGCAAGGCCGAAGGTGATATTGATAAGGGCAAGGTTCCACATTCGGAACATGCCCTGTCGCTTCTGTACCATGATGGAGTGAATAAAAGCGGTGAGACCTAGAAAGGGCATAAGTCCGGCGTTCTCCACGGGGTCCCAGGCCCAGTATCCGCCCCAGCCGAGGATGGTGTAGGCCCACCAGCCGCCGAGTAAGAGGCCGGTGCCAAGGGTGGCCCAGGCCAGTATGCCCCATACCCTTGCTACATCTACCCACTCGTCACCTACCCGCTTGGATAGGAGAGCGCCCAGGGCAAAGGCGAAGGGCAAACTCACCATAACTAGACCAGTCATTAGCAGGGGCGGGTGGGCAAACATGCCCGGATGGATGAGGAGTGGGTTTATACCCTGGCCATCGGCTGGAATGAAATCAAGTTTGGTGAAGGGGTTGGCCATGGAGGTCATTACCGCCAGGAAGAAGACCATGATGATCATGAGGACGGCGATGGTGTACGGGAGGCTTGGTCGGAAGCGGGCGGGCGCTAGAGCGATGGCTATTGCCGACAGGACAGAGAGGGCTGTGGCGATGAATAGCAGGGAGCCCTCGTTTCCGGCGTAAAGGGCCACCCAGGTATATATTCGGGGCATGGCCAGGTTGCTGTGGGCAGCGACGTACTGAAGCTCAAAGTCGTTGGACAGGAATGCGCTTACCAGGCTAAAAGTAGAAACTACTAGGGCTAGCATCACAAGATAGGCGGCGTAGCGGCCACTCTCTACTAGAGAGGGTATGTTTCTGACCTGGCCCAATACCGAGGCCACAACGGAGTACACCGCCAGGGCCAGGGCTATGAGCATGGAAATAAGGCCAAGGTCACCCATGAGATGCGCCTTCGTCGTTAGTTTTTGGGCTCATGCTCTCACCTGCGCCGTCCGAGTCCATCCTCTTATACGGACGTGTTCGGGTTCTGGCTTCCATTTCGGCGTCAACTTGTTCCAGATACGGCTCCAGGTCCGATTCAGTGGGCAGTAAATCCTTCGCTGGTCCAGAGGGGCGTCGCAGCATGGCCCTGATGGTGAAGAAAATCAAAGCTCCCCCCAGGAGAAAACCGATAGGGGGTATGGTCCATATCATCAAACTTGTCCCCGATTTGGGAGGCTCCGCCAGGACCTTGGCGCCGTAACGCTCCGGGGCCGAGAAGTAGTCTAGTATCGCCTGTCTTGTCCAGCCCTCGGCCAGCTTCTCCCGGACAAAGACCCGCATCTCCCTAGCCAGGGGCACCTGGGCCTGATCTAT
>JAPULR010000012.1 GCA_027294635.1 Chloroflexota bacterium
CGGTGGAAAACGTGGCCGAGACCCTGGCCCACGCCGACGGAATAATCGTGGGGACAGGGTTCCAGGTGGACGGGGTTACCACTAACCCCGTTGACCCGGCAAGGGTGCGGGAGCTGCTGCGCATCGCCAGGACCTCCTGAGGCCAGGCATCGGATCGCCGTTGTACCGTCCAAGCCCACCGGTTATAATCCGTTTGCTACGACCCTGTCACCCCGAACGTGGTGAGGGGTCTCAATTCAAAGTTGACTCTTAGTTCCGATAGATTGGGACTCAGAGTGGCAAATCGCGCAAGTCTGCCGAAGGAGACGAACATGGAGCCTCTGAGTGGCGTCATCACCTCGATGCTCACCCCCTTTACCGACAGCTTCAGCCTGGACGAGGAGACCCTGGCCCAGGAGCTGGAGTACCAGATTTCCAAAAATGTCCACGGCATCTGCGTCCTCGGAGGCACCGGCGAGTCCCTCAGCCTCACAACTGAGGAGCGACTGCGGGTGGTGGAGGTGGCCGTCCAGGTGGTTAAGGGACGGGTCCCCCTGGTTGTGGGGAGTTTTGTGCCCCGAGAAGACGAGATCGTCTCCTTTGCCCAGAGCATTGAGGACCTGGGAGCCACGGCGCTGATGCTGACGCCGGCTCCCTTCTACAAGGTTACACCGACCCAGTTTGGGAAGCTGCTGGAGAACCTGAGCCAGCGGTGTACGCTGCCCCTGGTTATCTACAACGCGCCGGGGCGGGTGGCGGTGAACATGGGCGCCGACGCCATCGCTGGCTACGTCCAGAGGTTTCCCAACATAATCGGTGTCAAGGATGCAACGGGGAGCATTCGGGAGGTCATCAGCATGGGCTACGCTTTTGGCTCCCAATGCGGTCTCCTTCAGGGGTTGGACGACGGCTTTCTGCCCGCCCTGGCTTCCGGCGCCGACGGTGGTATTTTAGCCTTCGCATCTCCTGTGCCGGAGATTTTTGTCGATATCTACGATAGCTGGAACAAGGGCGATAACCAGCGGGCGCTGGAGAAGCAGCTATCCCTTATTCCGGTGATGGGGGCGGTGGCCAAAGAACCCATGCCAGTGCTGGTAAAGGAGGCCATGAAGGTGGTAGGCAGGCCCCTGGGGCCCACGCGCCCACCCCTGTACCCACCGGATCCTGAAAACGCAAAGGCGCTGAGGGCTGAGGTAGAGAAGCTTCTCAAGGGCTAAAGCGTACTTACGGAGCGCTTCTCCTCTCCCGAAATTGTAACTCCTTGACAGCATGGTTTGCTTCATCGTAAAATTACGATGAAGGCTTGAACCATAACAGAGTGAAAACCATACCCCTAGAAGGTACAGACCAGCAGATGGTCCAGGTGTTCAAGGCCCTGGGGCATCCCGCCAGGCTGAAAATCCTGCGTCTGCTGGCGGAACGGCGGGCCTGCATTTGCAGCGAGGTGGTGGAGGAGCTGCCGCTGGCCCAGTCTACGGTCTCCCAACACCTAAAGGTCCTCAAGGACGCGGGCCTTATTATCGGTGAGATAGAGGGGCCGGCCGTCTGCTACTGTCTGGCCCCCGGTGCTCTGGAGTCTCTGCACCACAGCGTGGCACAGCTGTCCAGCAAGATGGGACAAGCTGGAGCTTGCAATAAACCATAGTGATCCATGCATCCAAGGAGCAAGACAATGGTGTCATCAGAGGAGTTGAAAGCTCAGGTATCCCGGGTCTACGCGGAGAAGATTGAGCAACCGTCGAGTTGCTGCGAGGGGGCCTGCTCGGAACCTATATACCCGGAGGAAACTCAAAAAGACTTACCTGATGGAGTGGCGTCCTTCGGCTGCGGCAATCCTGTGGCCCTGGCCAGCCTTCGTCCCGGCGAGGTGGTGCTGGACCTGGGAAGCGGGGCCGGGTTGGACTGCTTCCTGGCGGCTCAGAAAGTGGGGCCCAAGGGTTCCGTAATTGGCGTGGACTTCACCCCGGCCATGCTTGAGAAGGCTCGAGCGAACCAGGCCGAGCTGGGTCTCACCAACGTTACCTTCCGGCAAGGGGACATCGAGGCGTTGCCCCTGGAGGACGCCAGCGTGGACGCGGTCATCTCCAACTGCGTCGTCAACCTGGCCCCGGACAAGGATGCCGTTTTCCGGGAGGCCTTTCGCGTATTGCGTTCCGGGGGCAGACTCATGGTGTCGGACATTGTGTTGGAGCGGCCCGCCACAGAAGAGGAAATGGCTGACCTGGCCCTATACGCCGGGTGCATCTCCGGCTCTCTTCCGGCGCAGGAATACCTGGGCAAGATTAGGGATGCCGGCTTTACTAACGTAAGGTACGAGGTGGAAAGTCCGACGAAGGAAGGGCAGTTCTGGTTTAGCGCCGCCGTCTTTGCTGTAAAAGATTAAGGGGTCTCCCTTGGTTCGACAGGGCTCACCATCCCGATAACGGGACTCCGAGCCTGCTTGTCCCGACTTGTCCCGCAGTCGGGAAGACGGGATCGAGGAGTCGTCCTGGGCCCGTCGAAGGGTCATTCTGGGATGGGGGGGTGCGTCACCTACAACGGTGTTACCCGGCGAACCTGTACTTCGCCATCGGCACCACCTGCCGTATACTTATCGAAATTCCCACCTTCAAAAAGGGCGACTAGCCTCACCAAAATCGAGCGGACATCATATAAACTATATACAGTGACGGCTAGGCGAGTAGCCTTAATCTGCGAGGACAGACATGGCCAAGGAAATATTTGGAAGCATCATTGAGACAATAGGCGACACTCCAATGGTACGCTTGTCCCGAATTGGGCGAGATTGTTATGCCCAAATCCTGGCGAAGGTGGAGTCCTTTAATCCAGGCGGCAGCATCAAGGACCGCATAGGAATCCCGATGATAGAGAAAGCTGAGAAGGAGGGTAAGCTCAAGCCCGGTGGGACCCTTGTTGAGCCCACCTCTGGGAACACAGGGCTGGCTCTCGCTATAGCCGCCTGCCTCAAGGGTTACGATGTCATAGTGACCATGCCAGATAAAATGAGCATTGAGAAACGGAGAATCCTTAAGGCCTACGGAGCAAGGGTGGTCATCTGTCCTACGGCGGTGGAGCCTGACGACCCTCGGAGCTACTACAGAGTAGCGGATGCGCTAACGGAAGAGATCCCTGGTGCGTTCCAACCCAACCAGTACCACAATGAGGCTAACGTTAGAGCTCACTACGAGACTACAGGCCCTGAAATCTGGGAACAGACCGGCGGCCGGTTAGATTTCGTCGTTATAGGCATCGGCACAGGAGGCACGATTACGGGTGTCGGACGCTACTTGAAGGAACAGGACCCCAACATCAAAATCGTGGGGGTAGATCCAGAGGGGAGCATGTTTTATGGGCGGTTTTACGGAACGGAGGAGATAGTGCACCCCTATGCCATCGAGGGTATCGGCAAGGAGTCCATTCCCGACACGCTGGATATGGACATAATCGACCAGATCATTCAGGTGAATGACCGCGAGTCAATCCTCATGACTCGAAGGCTGGTTCGAGAGGAAGCTATCCTCACGGGGAGTTCCTCCGGCGCTGCGATGGTGGCTGCCCTTCGCCTAGCCCAGGAGCGGGAGAATCAGGATAAGCGCATCGTCGTTATTATCGCGGACAGCGGGGAGCGTTACATGAGCAACGTTTACTCCGACGAGTGGATGATGGAGAAGGGCTTTCTGGGAGGCGTAACGGAAGGGTCTAAAGCGGAGGACATCTTAAAGCTAGCAAAAAGGCATAAGCCTACCCTGGTTTCTCTTTCCCCCGGTGACCTGGTCGACTGGGCCATAAAACTGATGGAGCGGCACAACGTCTCGCAGATACCCGTCATCGAAAACCGTCGGTGCGTGGGAAGCATCACGGAGATCGGCGTGATGACCAGCCTGCTCCTGGACGCAACATTTCGGGAGCGCAAGATCGGAGAAGTTATGGAGCCCCCCTTCCCCGAGGTTGGTTTGAACGAGCCGTTAACATCGCTTGTAAAGTATTTCGATGACTACCCGGCGGTGTTGGTCAGCGACGGCGAAATCGAAGACATCATCACAAAAATGGA
>JAPULR010000120.1 GCA_027294635.1 Chloroflexota bacterium
GAGCTATCAAACCTCCTTTTTCTCAAAATGGCTGAAGGAGCCACCAGGCACATGGCCGGGGAGGGATATCAGGCTCGCCTCTCCGCCCTGATAGAGATCCTGGCGCAGAGAGACTTCCTGCCAGAGGTAGAGACCCTGGACAATAAGATACGAATTCACCTCCATAACTGTCCCTTTCGCTCAGTGGCCCAAAGACAAGAAGTTATTTGTGTCTTCGACAAGACCCTCATATCCAACATGCTCCAGGTCCCTGTTGAGCAGGAATCGTGTATAAGGAACGGCGACCATAGCTGCTCATACACCGCCAACGTCGAAAATTAGTCACTGGACCCAACATTTTTCCTCTATCGGTTTCTAAACCTCTAACCCACTTCAAGCTAACAGCAACCCCATGCCTGCTTTGCCACTAAAGTATGGTTGACACCAGGTCCAATGAGCCATAGAATTCCGTTGAATTTTTTACCAATTTTAAGTTCGGTACGAATTTTGAAGCTCATCGCCTCTGAACATTCGGCCAAGCTCCTTATTGACACATGTAATGTACCTACGCCCCTCCATCTCCTCCGGATTTCCCCAGGCACGGTCAGAGGATATAGCCATGAACAACCTCCCTCTGAGGCACCCCAGAGGCATCTCATACCAGTATTAGCTTCTCTCTGAAGGGGTTCGTTGGAAAGAGACCAGCCAAGAAGGTTCACCGATCGGATAATACGTCGCCCTCGACTCAGGGAACTAAGTCCTACCGTTCTCAAACTAGGCACCCGCAGGCGACCCATTAGGCTGTTTGCGTCGCCCCTACTACTGCTTTATGGCTTTGTGCTGCTTATAGGCATTGGCGGTGTCCTTCTGGCCCTGCCCATATCCAGCGCTGATAACAACTTTACCTCCCTGGATAACGCCTTTTTCACCTCCACATCCGCCGTAACAGTCACTGGACTAACGGTTGTCTCTACCTCTGAGCACTGGAACACCTTCGGCAAAGGAGTCATATTCACCCTCATGCTCCTGGGTGGGCTGGGCTTCATGAGCTTCGCCACCTTCCTGCTCATCCTCATCGGCCAGCGGATCACCCTGCCCGAGCGAATGCTGATCCGAGACACCATAGGCGGCGACAGGCTGGGCGGGATAGTCTCGCTGCTGCGCCGCATCGTCGTAGTGGTGATGGGCATTTACGCCGTGGGCCTGCTGCTGATTTTCTGGCAGCTGTCAAAAGTTTTTCCAGCCGGCGAAGCCCTCTGGCAGTCGGCCTTCCTGTCGGTGTCCAGCTTCAACAACGCTGGCTTTAGCATCCTGCCAGAATCAGCCAGCGTTGAGGGCTTAACTTCTAAATACCCTACCCTCGTCTTTATGGGGATGCTCATTATCCTGGGAGGCATCGGCTGGGCCGTAATTGTCGACATCTACCGGAGGAGGCGGTTTAGCAGATTTAGCCTGGATACCAAGATGATCATCACCACCAGCATCTTCCTGTGGATCGCCGGTGCGCTGGTCTTCTTCCTCGCCGAGTATTCCAACGACGACACCATAGGGCTCCTATCGATCCGCGAGAAGGGGGGCTTCGCTATATTCGAGTCCATCAGCGGCAGAACCGCGGGCTTCACCAGTATAGATTTCAGCGCCGTCAAAGACCTAACCAAGCTCTTTTTCATTAGCCTCATGTTCATCGGAGGCGGAGCGGGTTCCGTGGCCGGAGGAATCAAAGTAGGCACCTTTGCCGTCATCGTAGCCGCGGTTCTCTCTTCCTTAAGGGGTCGGCTGCAAGCAGAGGCCTTTGGAAGAGAGATCCCCCACTTCCAGGTGCACAGGGCCATTACGGTAGTGGCTTTAGGGGTTGGCCTCATCTTCGTCATCTCCCTGGCGCTAACCTTTACTGAATCTGATGCAGATTTCGCCTTTTTGGACCTTCTTTTCGAGACAGTTTCCGCCTTTGGCACCACGGGTCTCTCTATGGGCATTGTGCCCCTCTTGACCGTTTGGGGTAAAATAATGCTAATAGCTTTAATGGTTCTGGGAAGGCTGGGACCCTTGGCACTGGCACTGGCACTGGCCCCCAAGGAAGAAGCTAGGATTTATAGATTCGCCCAGGAAAGAATCAGGATTGGTTAAATGAAAAAACAGGCGGTTGTGATAGGATTGGGCAGGTTCGGCTCCAGTATGGCTCGGGAGCTTTACCAGGCAGGTCACGACGTGCTGGCCATTGACCTGGATGAGAAGAACGTCCAAAGCGCTCTGGGAGAGGTTACCTATGCGGTAAGGGGCGACGCCACCAGCGAGACCCTCCTTAAGGAGTTGGGAGTCCAGAACTCCGATGTGGCCGTTGTGGCCATAGGCTCCGATATTCAGGCCAGCATTCTAGTTACCGTACTACTAAAGAGCTTGGGCATACCCTTTATAATCGCCCGGTCCTCCAACCAGCTCCACGGCGACACCCTAGAGCGCATAGGCGCTGACAAGGTAGTCTACCCGGAGCAAGAGACAGGCAGACGACTAGCCCATGTGGAGTTCCACTCAGGCGTTATCGACTACATGGATGTGGCCCCCAACTACGGCATTACCAAGATGCGCCCACCAGATCATCTGGTGAAGCTAACGCTGGAGGAGGCTGGCCTCAGCGGCCCCAGGGACAAGTACGGGCTGGCGGTCCTTGCCATCAAGAGGGGTAGGGAATGGCTTCTTGTGCCCTCCAAAGACGAAGTGATAATGCCCGGCGACATCCTAATTGTAGCTGGCAACTCCGAACAGCTGGGTAAACTCTATCTATCTTCCAAGGAGCTTGCCAAACAGTCCAAGGTAGAAGTGGTCCAGCACCAGGAGGTACCACGGGGCGCATCCTAGGCATCTCTACCGGTTCTCCAACCCTTGGGCAATCTAGCTATTTCTTCCCCCTGGCTTGTAGGTTAGGCCTTTTATCGCTAAGATTACCCCTGTTAATGGAGTTCCCCTCTATCAGGAACATCAGAGAGAGCAACGTTGCTACTGGCTAAGAACGTCTTGTTTCCTATCAAGAGAGGGGCTGGGTATGAGGATGCCTTTCAGCTAGCCTGCTCACTAGCCAAGGGAGCAAAGGGGAAAATCCACGCCATCTATGTGATAGAGGTCAAGCTGGAGCTCCCTTTAGACGCGGAGATTGGAGAAGAGACTAGCCGTGGAGAAGACGCCTTAGCCTACATTGAACACCTGGCTAAGGAGGAGAAGTGCTCACTAGAGGCTGAAATCCTGCAAGCCAGACAGGCGGGTCCGGCCATTATTCAGGAAGCGGTAAACATTCCAGTAGACCTGATCGTCTTAGGAATTAACCACAGGCATAACGTCACGGGCTTCCAGGTCGGTGAAACAACCAACCATATACTCGAAAACTCCCGGTGTCCTGTGCTTCTGTGGCGAAACAGAATTACAGGTAA
>JAPULR010000121.1 GCA_027294635.1 Chloroflexota bacterium
GCCGCTCCAAGCGGGTGCCTCTTAGATTTTGGCTAAGATCTTTCGGTTTTACATTTTTAGGTTCTTCTTACCCTAGGCCACATCGGCAAGTTTCTGGACCCATTCATCGACTCCAACCACACTGATACCTGAGGGCAACAAAACTTGGGTATCGGGAGTTCGAGTAGAGTGGAACTGTACCGTACACCATATCTGAGAAATCCGACCACAGCTACGGGCGTTGTCGGTGTGGAGTTGTTGGTAGCGTGAGATAGCGGATTCCCGACGGCTACTGGGTTACCAAGACCTTACTTACCGACTTCGATGGTGGACAAACTACCCCCTCCAGATTACTATCCCCCCATAATGGCAAGTGACCGCGTACAGAGACAAATCGACAGTCTCCTTGATGAAGCGGAGGCAGCAATAAAGGAGCTCGACTGGAGAGTTGTCCACGATCGTGCTGAAGCAGTCCTCGCCATTGATCCCGAGAATCCTGACGGGCAAACGTATCTGGCCACCGCTGAACGCGCAATGGGCGGTGCTGCCCCTGCACAAACCGGTCACCCCGCTATCTCCACACCGACTTCAACCTCTGCCGCAAAACCAGACCACCCCACCTCCTTCGCCAACGGCCGCTACGAAGTGAAGCGTTTCTTGGGCGAGGGTGGCAAGAAGCGGGTCTACCTGGCCCAAGATACCGTGCTGGACAGGGAAGTAGCCTTCTCCCTAATAAAGACAGAAGGTCTGTCCCAGAACCATGGTTCTAACCACCTCTTCATCAGTTACGTTGCGGAAGACTCCGCCGTCGCCACACAGATAGCCTCCGCCCTGGAAGAGCGAGGCTTCAGCACCTGGTACTACCAACGAGACAGCGTGCCTGGTCCAGCATACCTGGCCCAGATGGGAGAGGCCATCGACCATTCCCAAGCGATGGTGCTGATTATCTCCCCCCAGTCGGTGGGCTCCAACCAGGTGACCACCGAGGTGGTAAGGGCCCATGAAGACAACAAAGCCTTCATCCCTTTGCTACGCGGCATCACCCACGAAGAGTTTCAGTCCCGAGCGCCAGTGTGGCGACAGGCGCTGGCAGCCTCCACATCCATCGAGGTGGGGGAACAGAACCTGCCCGATGTGGTAGGCCGGGTCATCGAGGGGTTGGAAGCACTGGGTATACAGCCCCAAGCCCAGGGGAGTGAGGCCGAGAGGAGCCGTATAACCCGAGAGGCCCAGGCCATGGGACGGTTGGGCTCCCATCCCCACATCGTCACCGTCCACGACCTTGGGGAGCACGAAGGACAGCCTTTCATGGTCACCGAGTTCATGGCGGGCGGCGACGTGGAGGGATTGATAGAGCAGACGCAAGACCACCGCCTTCCCGTGCAGCAAGCTATCAACATTGCTAAAGAGACTTGCCGTGGACTGGAGTTTGCCCACACCAGGGGAATTGTCCACCGAGACCTGAAGCCCAGCAACATCTGGCTCACTGCTGACGGGATTACTAAGATAGGCGACTTCGGCCTAGCAGTGGCTATAGACCGCTCCCGTCTGACTACCGAGGGGATGATGATCGGCACCGTCTCTTACATGCCGCCGGAGCAGGCCATGGGAGGGGAGGTAACTCCAAGAGCCGACTTGTACTCGCTGGGGGCAATGTTGTACGAGATGGTGACAGGGCGGCCTCCCTTCCTTGGTGACGACTCAGTCGCCATCATTGGCCAGCACATCAATACGCCGCCTGTGGCTCCTATGTGGCACAACTCAGCATGTCCTCGGCCACTGGAGTCCCTGATTCTGCGACTGCTAGCCAAAGACCCATCAGAACGACCGCAGTCGGCCTCTGACGTCCTGGCAGCTCTGGATGGCTTGGACCTAACCCCCAACCCCGCTGTAGCGAGCTCGGAAGAGGCTGAACCCCTGGACAGCCTGGCTGGTGGAGTATTTGTTGGACGCCAACGGGAGATGGGGGAGCTAAAATCAGCGCTGGAAGATGCACTGTCTGGTAGGGGTAGGCTAGTGACGTTGGTGGGAGAGCCTGGCATAGGCAAGACTCGGACGGCGCAGGAGCTGGCCACCTATGCTGGCCTCCGAAGTGCTCAGGTCCTGTGGGGCCGGTGCTACGAAGAGCAGGGAATGCCACCCTATTGGCCGTGGGTGCAGGCAATTCGGTCATACGTCAGAGAGCGAGAACCTGACCAACTGCGTTCCGAGATGGGGGCCGGAGCCGCTGACATCGCAGAAGTGGTCTCAGATGTCAAGGAACGCCTGCCTGACTTGAGTCCACCGCCCCAATTGGACAGTCCGGAGCAGGCTAGATTTAGACTGTTTGACTCCATCACCGCCTTTCTGAAATCGGCGTCCCTGAAGCAGCCCCTGGTCCTGGTGCTGGACGACCTGCACTGGGCTGACCAACCGTCCCTTCTCCTCCTACAATTCGTGGCCCGGGAGTTGGGCAATAGCCGGCTATTGTTACTCGGCACCTACCGAGACGTCGAGCTGTCCCGTCAGCATCCTCTGGCGGAGACTTTGGGGGAGCTGACCAGAGAAAGGTTGTTCCAGCGGGTGCTGTTGCGGGGTCTGAGCCGGCAGGATGTAGGCCGGTTCATCGAAGTCGCCGCCGGCGTAGACCCACCCCCCGGCCTGACCGAGGCGGTCCACACCCAGACGGAAGGCAACCCCCTGTTCGTCACCGAGGTGGTGCGGCTGCTGGTGCAGGAAGGGGAACTGACCGCTGAAGGGACAGGAGATAGGGACTCATGGACCGTGCGGATTCCAGAGGGGGTACGAGAAGTCATCGGCAGACGTCTGAACCGCCTGTCCCAGCGGTGTAACGAGACCCTGACAATAGCATCGGTCATCGGGCGGGAGTTCGGCCTGCGGCAACTAGTACCCCTGGTGGAGGACATGTCCGAAGACCGATTGCTGGAGGTGTTGGAAGAGGCTCTCGGCGCCAGGGTCATCGAGGAACTTCCTCAAGCAATTGGCCGGTACCAGTTCACCCATGCCTTGATACAGGAAACCCTTACCGAGGAGTTGACTCTGACCCGCCGGGTGCGGCTCCACGCCCGTATCGCCGAAAGTCTGGAAGCGCTGTACGGGGACAGTGCCGATGCTCACGCCGCCGAGCTGGCCCACCACTTCGCGGAAGCGGAGGCAGTGCTGGGCACGGACAAACTGGTCCGTTACTCCTTTCTGGCTGGGGAGCGAGCACTGGCCTCTTTCGCTTATGAAGAAGCCCTAGAGCATTTCCAGAAGGGAATCGATGCCAAAGGTGTGCTCCTTGACGGATTTGAGCCTGCTACAGATGCTGTGGAGGCGGCGCTGCTTTTTGGTCTGGGCCGGGCCTGGCTTAGCGGTCAGGAACGAGGCCGCGTACAGGAAGCGGTAGACATTTTGGGGGGTGCCTTCGACTACTACGAAAGAGCTGGTGATGTGGCCCGTGCAGTGGCCGTCGCTGAATACCCTCTACCTGCCTTGTCGCAAAGACGGACCGGAATCGCCCAGTTTATCGCCCGCGCTTTGGAGTTGGTCCCGCCCGACTCTCAGCAAGCCGGGCGGCTTCTTTCCACTTATGGTACAGAGCTAGGAAGGGTAGGGAATGACTACCAAGGCGCCGAGGAAGCCTTCGATCGGGCCCTGGCCATCGCGAGGCGAGAAGGAGACCTGGCGCTGGAGGTCCGCGCATTGGCCGCATCAGCCAATGTGGACCTCTTCCACCTGCGATTGCAGGGTACGTTGGAGAAAGCACGGCACATCATCGACCTGGCCAGCAGCATTGGCGACGATCAGGCAGCCTGGTCTGCTCACCTGGATGCCGCCCGTGCCCTGCAGCTAATGGGTGAAGGCGGATTAGTGCAGCAGCACGCCTCTGCCGCTCTGCAGCTGGCGGAGAAACTGCACGACCGCTACCGGCTAGCCTTCG
>JAPULR010000122.1 GCA_027294635.1 Chloroflexota bacterium
ACTAGGCCCAGTTTAGCCCGCATTGTACCCAGGGCTGTTGAGGGTGGCAAGCTAATGAGTAGGGCAAGAACAGGAGAGCACAGCTATCAGCCACGTTCCCAGATCAGGTGTATTGTCCACTGCTCAGCGGCCGCGGTAAAGGTGGCGCGACGATCACTAACGGATCGCCAGAGAACTCGAATAACCAGTCCGGTTCGGTATCCAACCAATTGGGCTATTCGCCATATTCTATATGGTGCGTAACCATTCCCGTCTCTTCACTAACTTCGAGGTTCCACTGTAAGCATCGAATCCCTCGAAGCTATAATAACTGCGAGCCACTAGTCGAACGGGAGGCGATGAATGTTTGCGTTGGAAGGTATCAGTGTGCTGGATTTTTGCCGCAATGCCCCCGGCATGTTTTGCACCATGGTTCTTGGGGATCTGGGAGCCGACGTACTAATGGTGGAACGGCCGATGACCGGCGACCGGGCCGATTATGAAAGGGTGGTGAGCGGTATCGATGGGCCCGAAGCTGAGCGCCGGCACGCAACCTTTAACGCATTGCAACGCAACAAGCGTAGTCTGGCCCTCAACTTGAAGGAACCCGAAGCACTGGAAATCGTTTATAGCCTGGTAGAAACGGCGGACGTGGTGGTGGAGGGATTCCGCCCCGGCGTGATGGACCGTTTGGGGGTGGGGTACCGTAAAGTAAGCGAGATCAACCCCGGTGTCGTTTACTGCTCGGTATCCGGTTACGGGCAGGACGGTCCATACGCCGCTCTAGCCGGGCATGACATAAACTACATTTCCTTCGCAGGAGCCCTGGGGTTGATTGGGACCTCGGAGCAAGAACCTCCGGCCATCCCGATGAACCTGCTCGCCGACTATGCCGGAGGCGGGCTGTGCGGTGCTATTGGCATTTTGGCTGCCCTGATGGCCAGGGAGAAAACCGGCAAAGGCCAATACGTGGACATCGCCATGACCGAAGGCGTGCTATACATGATGGCCGGAATGGTGTCCGAATTCTTGAACCGAGGTGTCCCACCGGTCCGCGGCGCGGAGCGGCTCAACGGTGGCGCTCCCTATTACAACGTGTACCGGACCAAGGATGGGAAGTATCTCAGCATAGCGGCCATTGAGCCATGGTTTTGGGAAAATCTCTGCCGGGCACTGGGCCGGGACGACCTGATTCCTTCTCAGTTGGTTCGGGGAGAGCAGAGCGAAGAGATCGTCAAATTTCTCAGACAGACCTTCTTGACCCGCACCAGGGACGAGTGGTTTGAATTATTGAAGGACGCCAACATATCCGTGGGCAAGGTTTACGAGCTGGAGGAAGTGTTAACGGACCCTCACCTGACCCAGCGCGGTATGGTGGTGGAGGTGGACGCTCCGGACCTCCCCGGCGGCAAAGTCTATCAAGTGGGAATTCCTCTGCATCTTTCGGAGACGCCAGGCCAGGTCAGGCAGGTAGGTTCGGTTACCGGCCAGCATACCGAGGAAATTCTGGTTGGCCTGAACTACGATAGAAGTCAGGTCGAGGACCTGCGGCGGAGAGAAGTAATCCAGTAACGCAGGGCCATCGCATCTCTTACAAAATGGACGGGGTTTAAGGAGTGCAGGCGATCCAGGCTTCGTCTTTCCAGTCGTTGAGGTCTCCACATACTCATCCTGCGGCTTACGGTTGTTACTCTGTTTTATTTTTCACGCCACAGGCAGGTCCAGTATCTCCACCGCCATCTCCCGCAGCTTGAATTTCTGGACCTTGCCGCTGGGGGTCATAGGGAATTCCCGAACCGGCATCAGATATCGGGGGATTTTAAAGCTGGCGACCTTGCCACGACAATAGGCATCCAAGTCAGCGACGGACAACTCGTGTCCCTCGGCAGGCACCACACAGGCACAGGCTACCTCACTTAACCGGGGATCGGGCACCCCAATAATCTGCACCTGGTCAACGGCCGGATGCCCCAACAAGAAGGCCTCCACCTCCGCCGCGTCGACGTTTTCCCCTCCCACCTTGAGCATATCCTTGTAGCGGCCCAGAAACCGGAAATGACCATTCTCATGCAGCTCTGCGGCGTCACCGGTTTGGAGCCAGCCATCGGAATCTACCGCTCCGGACGTTTCCTCGGGCTTTTTGTAGTAGCCCTGCATCACACCATAACCACGGACACAAAGCTCCCCGGTGTTAAAGGGTGGGAGAGTTTCTCTGGTTTCCGGGTCAATCACCTTAAACTCGTATCCGGGCAAGGGATAGCCGGAACCGGCGCAGCGTTCATCCTCGGATGAATCGAGGAAGGATATAAGGGGGATGCCGCACTCGGTCATCCCCCAGCCGGTGATGGTGGGAGAGATAAGTTTCTGCGCCTGGCGCGCTATAGATTCGCTGCTGGCCATCCCGGCAGCCAGCACGCCAGTCCGCAGGCTGGACAGGTCCCAGGTCTCAAACTCTGTATGGACCATCAGGTCTCGCCAATGGGTGTCGAAGCCGTATATCCGGGTGGCCCGCTCTTTTTCGATTAGCTCCAGCGTCTCTGGGGGGTCAAACATGGTGGTGAGAACCATTCGGGCCCCCGTTATCATCGACATGAAAGGACCTTGCCAGAGCCCCAAAGCGTGGAACAAAGGTAGATAAATCAGGAGCACATCCTTTTCGGTAATCCCAAGGCGATTTCCCATGTCGGTGACCATGCGAATAAGATGGTGGCTATGCATGACCCCTTTGGGAAATCCAGAGGTCCCGGAAGTGTACATGACGCTAGCAATCTCATCCGGGTCGAGCTGACGTTGCCGGCGCTCCAGGTCTTCCTGGGGAATAGTGTCTGCCCCCCGCAGCACATCAGCCCAGACGTTGGTCCCCCGGTACGGGCTATCACCTAGGATCAGGACTCGTTTCAGCTCAGGAAAGGTTTCGGAGTGGAGGGAGTTGGCATCGCCGTAGTCGATTTCCGGACACACTTGCCTAACCATATCCAGGTAGTCCACCGGCCCGGAGCGATCCACGGTAATCAGAGTCGTGCTGTCGGACTGACGCACTAC
This sequence comes from Chloroflexota bacterium, assembly GCA_027294635.1. GTDB lineage: Bacteria > Chloroflexota > Dehalococcoidia > Lucifugimonadales > JAPULR01. Next base: position 3,022 of record JAPULR010000122.1, read on the forward strand.
GTACTCCAGATCAGCGGTGCGGAAGCGGGTGTTGATGGGCACCAGCACAGCGCCGATCTTGGCCAACGCGAACAAAATGTGCATCCATTCGGGCTGGTTCGGCATCCATAGAGTTACTTTCTCTCCAGGTTGAACGCCTAGCTGGAGCAGTCCACGGGCAGCCCTATTGATATCCTGTTGCAATTGGTTGAAGGTCCAACGCTGGCCCTCGAAGCACAGGGCTTCCCGTGCGCCGAAACGGCGGGCGGCTTGATCTACCAGAGCCCCCAAGGTCACCTTCTCGAACCATTCAGCCATGGTATCACCTACTGCATGCCGGGATTCCCCAGATCAAGTAGATTCCCTAAACAGGTCACTTCTGGGATGCCTCGAACTATAAAACTGTGTTCTGAGCACGTCAACTGACACGCGGTTCGCTCATGTATGGTGATTTCAATGCCACTTTGGACATGCCGTCCGCCAAGCTTATGGCCGGAACCTTTCGCCCCACCCAGACCCAGCCTCCTGCGCTGAATCCTCCGGTTGTATGATTAAGGGACACTCCCGCCAGGTGTCCGTGTTCACTCATACCTGTTTTGGCTATGGGCGCTAGTTTATAGAGCTGGCGCTCCTCACGCCTTCAATATGTCCCGCCTGGACAACACCCGCTCCATTAGGGGCCGCATGCCCAGCTCACTGGAGATGGCTAGAGACTCGTCCAACAGGGACACGGCCTTCTCCCGGTCACCAGGCTCCTTGCGCAGGAG
>JAPULR010000123.1 GCA_027294635.1 Chloroflexota bacterium
TTTGGCCGGCGGGTGAGGGACAACGGCACCGGCACCGACCACGGCACCGGAGGTGGAGCCTTTGTAATCGGCGATCCGGTCAAGGGTGGCTTCTACAGCGAGTATCCTTCTATTCGAGAGGAAAAGCTCCTGGATGGTGACCTACGCTTCAACTACGACTTCCGGGGGCTCTACGCCACCGTTCTGGAGCGATGGATGGGCCTGGACGCCAAGACCTGTGTGGGCGGGACCTTCGAGCAGTTGGATTTCCTTTAAAAGACCTGATCAGCTGCAAGAGCGCTGAGACTCGCTCTGTTGCTCAAAGCAAGGGCCCCCGCTTCGACGGCCTGGCTCCGCAGCGGCGAGACGTGGGGCTCCATGTGCGCCAACAGTCGTGTAATGACTCATAAAGGTTGGGGGACAAGATGACAACGCAAGCAAAAGCAACGCGCACCTACAAATATGAGCTAACCATAGGACGTAGCTCAGTAACCGGTGAGTCTTTCCGCACACCCATTGACCTGGCCCTGGGAAAGGACAGCGAGATATACGTCCTGAACCGCACCACAGAACGCCAGGTCCTGGGCCACCGGGTATGCCGGCTAAACATGAATGAAGAGTTCCTGGGTGAATTTGGCCAGCGCGGAGAGGAGGACGGCCAGTTCATCTGGGCCCTATCCCTCGCCACCCACCCCGATGGCCGGGTCTTTGTCTGTGACGAATGGCTCAACCGCGTCACCATCTTCAGTAGAGAGGGCCAGTTCCTGGGTAAGTGGGGTAAAAAGGGCGGCGGAAACGGTGAGCTTGATGGACCCGCTGGCCTGGTTTTCGAAGCCGATGGAAACCTGTTGGTCGCCGATGGTGAAAACCACCGCATACAGCGGTTTACCGCCGATGGTCAGTTTGTTTCCACCTGGGGAAGCTTCGGCACCGGCGACGGCCAGCTCAACTATCCCTGGGGAATCACGGTAGACAAAGTGGGCGATGTTTACGTGGCCGACTGGCGTAACGATCGTATCCAAAAGTTCACCCCTAACGGTAAGTTCCTTCTCAAATTCGGTTCCTCCGGAACGGGCAATGGAGAGTTCAACCGGCCCACCGGCGTTGCCGTGGATAGGGACGGAGACATCTACGTGACTGACTGGGGCAACGATAGGGTCCAGGTATTCGACAAGGAAGGCAGCTTCATCACCCTCTGGACTGGCGATGCCGGGCTATCTACGTGGGGCAAGCTCCAACTGGGCGGCAACACCGCTTTTTGGGAACAGCGCGCCAGCGTACCTGATATGGAGGAGAAGGAAAAGAAGTTCCGTGAGCCTGTTGCCGTTGAGGTGGACAAAGAGAACAGAATTCTGGTTCTAGACGGCCGACGAGACCGTATTCAGATCTACAGAAAGGTCTCTTAAGGTCCCTCATCTACCGCTGCCCGAAGACATTCTTGCCCAGGCCCCGAAATATAGTCGATGGTAAGAGTGGAGGGGATTCTAAGCCCGTAGCGCTTCGGTTCACCTCAAAACCTTATTTTGTGAAATAACGGCGCCACCTTCGACGCGCTTTATCGGTAGCGCCGTTCAAGTATTCGTATTTCCTCACTAACCGAAGTGGTTGAGTAAATCTGCTTCCTACCACCGGTTGTTTAACTTTCTCCTGGTCGTCAGCCATAACTCCGTTTGCAACGGTGCAATCCAAAACCCGCCACCCTCCCCTTCATGCCTTGCGGGTTTTCGCCTGGGCGTCTATCCTGGCCTCTAATGTTCACGACTGCGAACCCACCGGTCTTAGGAGAGGAAACGGTTGCCTGATTTTCTTCTAGCCTTTGGCTTGATAGCCGTTGTGCTAACCATTGCGGCGTTGGTGTCCGGGGTGGTCGAGCGGTCACCGCTGTCCTTCGCCCTAATCTTCTTGGGCCTAGGCTTGGTCCTTGGTAAGGGAGGATTTGGGATCATAGAAATGGGTCCTAATGACTCTAATTTGGAGATCGTAGCCACCTTGACCCTGGCCCTGGTCCTCTTCCTCGACGCCGTGAAGCTGCAAGTTGACGAGTTAGGGAAGCGTTGGCTAGCTCCGGCCCTCATCCTGGGGCCAGGCACGGGGATGATTATAGCCCTTACCGCAATCCCTCTGGCCCTGTTATTCGACTTCAGGTGGATACTGGCCTTTATCGGAGGGGCTATTCTAGCCTCGACGGACCCCGTTGTCCTTCGAGAGATCGTGCGGGACAGACGTATTCCTCGATCGGTACGCCAGGTTCTAAAGATCGAGGGCGGGATGAACGACATTGTCGTTCTGCCTGTTATCTTGATCCTCATAGCGGTCGCCCAGGACAGCGCCAGCGACGTTACCGGCTGGCTCACTTTCTTCCTTAAGCTGCTTTTTGTGAGTCCAATTATAGGACTCGCCATCGGTGGGATAGGCTCCTGGTTGATTTCAAAGATTGACGCCAGAATGGGAATCCGCCGCGAATACCAGGCCCTTTACGGGGTTGGCCTGGTTCTGGCGGCATACACCGCCGCAACCGCCGCGGGGGGTGACGGTTTCCTTTCGGCCTTCGCCGCAGGGTTGGGCGTAGTACTTTTAAATCAGACTCTGTGTGACTGCTTTTTGGAATACGGTGAGGTCACCGCTGAAATGGCTATGCTTTTCGCCTTTATTCTCTTTGGCGCAGTTCTTTCGGGAATCCTGGACTCCGTGGCCATCGGCCCTTCGATAATACTTGCAGGCTTGGTCATCTTCGTCATACGCCCCGCCATCCTGGGTCTGGTGTTATCTCGGGCGCGGATGAGCTGGGAGGCCCACGCCTTTGTAAGCTGGTTCGGCCCCCGGGGTCTCAACTCCCTCCTTCTAGCCTTGCTGGTAGTCCAGGCGGGGGTGCCTGGCGCCGAGTTGCTCCTTGCCACCGTTGGGGTGGTGGTCCTCGCTTCCGTCCTTCTGCACGGCGCCACAGCAACTCCGGCCAGCGCCTGGTATGGGGGAAAGGTTGCTAAAGAGACTCTGGCTGAAGAGCGACAGAGCACCGTATCAGGTCTTCTTGGCTACGAAGAAAACGAGGTGGCACGGATTAAGCCCGCGGAACTTAAACAACTTATTGACGGTCCAAATCCACCCCTGGTCCTAGACGTGCGTTCTCGCTCCAGATATGAAGAAGACGGCGAGCAGATCCCGGGAAGTACCCGAGTTCTACCTGATCAAGTTGCTGATTGGGCGGCGACGCAGCAGACTGACCGACTGATAGTTGCTTATTGTACCTGACCGGATGAGGCAACCAGCGTCCGTGTGGCGCAGGAGCTTAGATCCACAGGGCTGAACGCCGCGGCTCTCGAAGGAGGGTTTGGAGCTTGGCGGGACCTTTTCCCGGTAGAACCGATTCCGAGCCCAACCCAAGGGACAACCAACGGCTGAGTCCCACCCCCCCCCACGTCACTACACTTCCCCGTATAGCCCCCGTGAGAGGCTTTCAGGCGGGGGATGTCGGGCGAAAGCTATCTAAGGATGCTAAATGCAATAGAGAGCCTCTAAAGCCCAATGAAGAGCCCAATGAAGTCGCTGGCCCATGGGATGATTTAGTTCGGCGTGGTGGACCCTTCCACCCAATCCGACTACACCTCCGACGGTTGCGCCACCTTTGGACCCTGCATCGTTCCTACTGCCCTCTATCCTGGTTTTAACCTAGGGTCGATGGAGTGTACGCGGGAATGCTCGCTGAACACCCAAAGATGGGATACCCAATCTACTTACAGAGGATTATCTAGGATGACTTGAGGCTTAGTGGTGACCGTTGGTTGAGACTATTGGTCCCCCTACTGATTCCGCTGGCGCTGAGGGGCCGATGAACTTGTACCCGATACCCTGCACGTTGGCAATCCATTGGGGGTTTTGTGAGTCGTCACCAAGCTTTTGGCGCAGCCGCTGGATGTACTTCTTTATCAGGGGTCCGCTGTCCACTCGGTCTCCCCAAATCGGTTGGGCAATCATTCCGTGGGGCACCACACCACCCTTGTTTTTAACAAGGAGGTACAACAAGCGATATTCCGTAGCGGTAAGTGCTAACGGGTTGCCGTCCATAAAGGCCTCGTACGTCGCCGGATTGATAAGAAGAGACCCGTACTGAATAGGCGGCTCAAGGCTCTGAGGAAACCCCGTCCCCTGACATCTACGATGCACCGCCACGAGGCGGGCCAGCAGTCCACCAAAGCTGAAGGGGGACCGCACATAGTCGTCGGCGCCCAACTCCAGGGCCTTAATCTCCTCTTTCTCGTCCCCTTTTTCCGCCAACACCACCAAAGCAACATCAGAGAAGCCACGGATTTCTTGGATCACCTTGGATAAGGACATCTCCGATGATCTAGGCTGCAATATAACCATATCTGGAGACTCTTGCTCCAGCAAACTCAGTCCGGTTTCAGCCTCGGAGGTAACCAGGGGCTGAACGTCTGGCCACCGTAGCCGAAGGCTGAGCAAAACCGTCTCCTCAGTCTCAGAATCCATGCCAATAAGTAAGACTCGCATTGCCATCCCCTTTGCTTTGTCAATGCCACCCTATTGTGGGTGGCTTACAATGGCCGGTGCTTTCGCTCCCGGCCATAAAAGGTTTCTAAACCCTCTTTATCGGATTCTATTCTTTGATCCCAATGCCCATCAGGTACTAAGGTACCAGGATTATCGTGAATACAGACGTAGCCTCTTAGCTGCGCGAGGATGGGCAGCACGTTATGAAGAGTAGAACCGCATGAGAGAATAGGAACCACGCCTATCCGATTATGTAAATGACCATGCCACAGCCGGCAACGACGAAATGGAAGGAGTGGCGAGAAGCTTGACACCGATGCGGGCACCTGTGACCTGTAGCTTTGTAATGCTCATAGCAACGGTGGAAAACGACGTAATCCCCGAGGGGGGGCGATACGGGTCCGAGGTACCAAGAGTCAAGGGGTGCTCTCTAAAGGTTGATGTGCAGAGACTGGGGAAACACCAAAAGCGGATTTCCACTCAACCCCGCGCTAGATGTCTTTTTGTGCCGGTTTCCCCAATCGCGACGGTGTGACTGCTATGGGAGGTCTATGCTTTCGTTGCCGCTAATCGTCGGCCCACCTATGTGGAAGGTCCATCAGCCTGGGAAAGCCCAGGGAAGCACACAACGCTTGGAAGTCTACTCTATTGACGCCGCGCCACCGCAGATCGGTCAGGTTCTCAGGTAAGGGTACGTCTGTCCTCAATGTTGCCAGTCTCTTGTAGAGGGTGGCCTTCTCAAAGTGCTCGACAAGGTTCTCAACCATGGCGCTAGCTCCACGAGGGCTCACATCCCACTGGGACACGTCCATGGGAATGTCCTCAATCCAACGGTAACGCTTCAAAACTATAGCGGTGGACTTGGCGCCCCATCTGGGGACGCCTGGAATGCCGTCGGCGGAGTCGCCGACCAGGGCCAGATAATCGGGAATCGATTGCGGCCCAACGCCGAACTTAGCCCATACACCCTCTTCATCAAGAGTTATGCGTTTACGCCGGTCCAGGCAAACAACCCTCTGACCTCGCACCATCTGCGTCAGGTCCTTGTCCGGCGAGCAGATAACCACCTGCTCCACTCCTTCGGATTCCCACCATTTGGAAACCGCGGTGGCCATGGCATCATCGGCTTCAAACTCAACCATGGGCCAAACCACCACTCCAAGGGCGGAAACGGCCTCTTCGGCCAACTCAAACTGTCTGAGCAGGTCTTCTGGCACACCCGCCCCGGTCTTGTATCCGTGAAAGAGGTCGTTCCGAAAGGACTTGACTACGTGGTCAAAGGCGCAGGCCACGTGGGTCACGTCGTCACCGCGGAGCAGCAGTAGCATCGTCTGGATGAGTCCCCTAACCGCTCCAACCTGCCGACCGTCCGGAGCGAGGATTGAGGGCATGGCGTAGTAGTTACGAAACAGCTCGTAAGTCCCATCAACCAGGTGGACCTTCATGCTATCCAACCCCTGCGTGCATGCATCGAATGCCTACCTTACTAGAGGTGTGCGCAGATAGCAAAGCCATAGCCTAGCTGGCCCGGCACCTATTTGAGCAGCGGTGACGTATGATGCTCAGGCGAAAAAAGAGGTCCGGCCCCGCGCCTCATTCAATTGTTCCTCCCAATCCTGTACAATCTCCCCACATACCAACTTCCCAGAACCATTGTTAGGAGCACGTCAATGGCCGAACTAAAATTTATCTCCGCTGATTCCCATGTTGACGAGGACGACCTTTTCAGACAGCGGGTCCCGGAACAGTACCGCCATCGCCTTCCTCACAGAGAGACCATAAACGGCGGAGTATACAGTATCGTAGAGGGAAGGAAGCCACGGAGGTCTGACATAGCGGAGTCCCGTATCAGCGAGGACGACATGAGCCGCCAATTTCGCCAGGACCCCACCGGCGGACGCGATATACCCCATCGACTGGGTGACCAGGAGAGGGACAACGTTGGAGCGGAGGTGATCTACTGCAACTCTTTGCTGGGCTTAATGGCCTCCCCAGATATCAATTTCCAGCTTGCCACGGCAAGGGCATATAACGACTGGGTGTATGATCTTTTTGGCTCCCGTCCGGACCGCTTCGCTCCCGCCGCCATTCTCCCCACCCTCGATGTGCCCAAGGCCGTGGACGAGGTGTACCGGTTGGCCAAGAAGGGGTTCCGCGTAGTCAGCGCTCCCATCGGCATAACAGAGCAGCCTTACAACCTCCGGGTGTACGAGCCCTTGTGGAGCGCTCTGGATGAGACGGGCCTGATTTTCAGCCTCCACTTCGTCACTGGCACCGAAGACCACCTGCCTGAAAACGCCGGCGAGGAGTCTAACGGAGGATTTCTTACCTACATGATAACGGCCATGGCCGAGGGCATACGGCCGACCACCCTTCTGCTCAGCTCCGGGGTGCCCATGCGCCACCCGAACCTCCAGTTCGTCATCGTGGAATGCGGAGCGGGATGGCTGGCCTGGAACCTCTATGCCCTGGATGAACAGTACGAGCGGAAGCACATGTGGATTGAGCCGAAGCTGGACATGAAGCCAAGCGAGTACTTTAAGCGTCAGGGCCACGCCACTTTTGGCGACGACCCAGTGGCCCTGAGCACGCTAGGCTACATCGGCGATGAAGCGCTCCTGTGGGGCAGCGATTACCCCCATGACGAGGGTACCTTCCCACACTCCCAGGAGGTAATAGACCGAATCTTCAAGGGGTACCCCGAAGAGACTAAGCGCAA
>JAPULR010000124.1 GCA_027294635.1 Chloroflexota bacterium
GCCACCACCACCGCCACCGTAACTGAGGTGAACGATGCTCCGGTGGCGGACCCCAATGGGCCCTACAGTGGCACGGTTGGTAATGCTATCGCCTTCGATGGCGCCGGTTCCTCCGACTTCGACAACCTGGACGGTACCATCGCCAATGACCAGACGCTCAGCTATACGTGGAGCTTCGGTGACGGGGGCACTAGGAGTGGCGTCAGTCCCACCCATACCTACGCAGTAGCGGCAACTTACACTGTAACTCTGGTAGTTAACGATGGCATCGTGGATTCGACAGCCAAAGAAACTACCGCCACAGTCAGCGAGACCTCCGGCATCACCCTATCCGCGCCCGGGTACAAGCTGAAGGGCTTACATAAGGCCGACCTGGTATGGAGCGGACCCACCTCGACCAACGTCGACGTTTATCGGGACGGCTCCATTATCGCGACCACGCCCAACAATGGTTTTTACACCGACAACATCGACCAACGGGGTGGCGGTAGCTACACGTATAAGGTGTGCCAGGAAGGCCCCTCAACCTGCTCCAATGAGGCGACGGTCACCTTCTAGTAACATCTGGGCAGCTCAGGCATTATGTAGGGGGCTGGCTTCGGCTGGCCTCCTTCTTACGTGTGCCGGGCATGAAGGGCAGTTTGGAGGTGAAAATCCCCTACCCATTCTGACGGAGGAGAGTGGGCATCCAAGAGTCTCTTCAGCGTGGCGTACTCTGTGCCCAGTTCCTTGGCCGCCTGGCGGCGGGAGATATCACCGCAGTTAAGGCTCTCCAAAATATCTCCATAGACGAACTCGCCGTCATAGCGTCCATCCCGGGTCAGCACGGCCTGCCACCGCTGCTCTTCGGAAAGTCCATCGCTCTTGGCTGGGTGGTCCGCCTTGTCGGACATTGAGTGCCGCCTCAGCGTGATTAGTCTTGCAACATGGGATTCGAACTGAATGAAATATACCTTTCTTTAGGCAATAAAGGCTCAAGGGCTAAGGCACCCCTCAGCCAACTACCGGTCATGAAAGACGAAGCGTCAGAGGCGAGAAACAGGACCTCGTACAAGGATGCTATCCGATTACCGGTGACTCGACCCAAATCTCCATGGAGGTGGGCTCCGCTAGTAGGGGCCTAATTTTATCCAAAAGCGCCATTCTTTGTTGGGATGACGCGTAATCATGCCATCTATTGATGGAAGCCCATTGTGAAATCACCAGGGTGGTACCCTGGTCTGTGGCAGACAGTAAAGTTTCTCCGGAGATATAGCCACGGTGGCCCATACCCAGCATTCTCAGCTCTATCAGGATTTCATTGAGCTCTCGCCATTTTCCAGGCTTCGGCACTCGTTTCAACATTACCTTAATGGCCATAGTTAGGAGCCTCCTGAGCCGCTTCAGTTAATGTTTTCTCTTAAAGCAGCGCAGCCTTGCACTGGTCCCGGTTATCACAAATTAGTCAGGAAAAGACCCCTCCAGGTGTTGGTGTTTGGATTTCCAATTCACCTGATGGGGTCTTCAATCTTCAATTAGTTTTTACTACGGCTTTTATCCTTTTATCAAATTTCGGGATGCCTTTGTACCCTCTGTAGGCATAGCAGCAACTGGTCGTCTGGGTTAACCACCGCCTCGGCCACCCTTTCCTCCGTTACCGTCGGTAAGGTGCCGCTTTAGAGACGGTACACACAGTAGATTAGGCCCTTCGATTACTGTGGTCCGTTCTGGTTCGAATTGGTTGTGAAACATGACCTCGTGGGTGGATTGCGCCATTCTGACCTTATAGCAGACTAGGTGGTCATCAGGGTTCTGTATATTAGTCCGCACTGCGGTGGATCCATCGGTCGCATGGACCTTGACCACCGGATTGCAGAGCATGGATGGAGCATACACTCCGGCTGGAGTCATCTTAATCAATTCGTCGCCAAGCTGAACCATCTGCTTCACACTTTCGCCCTTGACGCTATAGCACTTGAAGTGGTCTAGATCGGTTGTAGGAGCGAAACCGGACGAGCCGTCCGAGTAGGTAACAAACTTCTGAGAGGGGACGAATAGTCCGACTGCCCGTCCAACTTTCAGTCGCTGCTCTTTTCCAAACTGGTTATCCACCTCTACCCCCCGATTGGATACCTTTGGATGGCGCAGACTGTACAGGACGAGATGATTTTCAGCATGACTTATCGGCGGCGACCTGCAAATGCAGAGAAGCAGGCTGTTGGACTTGATCACTGGCTCCCGCGTGGTCGAGTATTATGAGGTCAACCTGCAGGTGTAAGCCCAGGCCCATAGGCCGACTGATCAGGGCCAAACGGCAGATCCATATCATCGTGGGGGACAGGGTGCCCAGCCACTTCAGCAGCCCCCACAGCATCACAGCCGCCGGGCCACCCTCCAATAATCCTCACTACGCGGCCCCAAAAACAACTGGCACTAGTGACTCAATTACCCAGATACTCCTAGCGCCTTTCGTACCGCTTGTCCGATGGGTACCAGGGGGTTTTCCTCGGGTGTCGACGCTCGGAACATACGGTTGTGGGTAATGGCCACCGCCAAGTGGGCGTCGGGATCCGCCCAGCCAATGGCTCCACCGGCACCTGGATGCCCAAATGTGTGCGGATTCATACCTGCCGCAGCCATGGATAATGGCGGGGCGGCATCGCCAATACTAGCGGCTACATGGAACCCGCCGATGCTGCCGTTGTGGGGAACACCTTGCACATAGTCGTAGTCGCAAGGCGGCCGAGGCACATTGAACCCGCGGACCCGCTCTTCCGACAGGAGCCGCACGCCGTCCAATTCTCCTCCCTGAGCCAGCATGGCGAAAAACCTGCCTGCGCTACGGGCGTTCATGATTCCGCCGGCTCCAGGAATACAAGCCCGGCGGACGTCAGGA
>JAPULR010000125.1 GCA_027294635.1 Chloroflexota bacterium
GTTAAGTCGGGGGGAGAGTTGGGCTGCCCAAGAGGCCACGGTTTTTGGCATCTACCGCACTTCTTAGGATTCTCCACCCGTGGAATAAATTCGTACCCACAATAAACGCATTGTTGCTTTTGCTGTACCATGATAGTGAAATACTACAACAACATCTTGTTGTCGTCAAGGGATACTTTAGTCCATCGTTTAGGTGGAATGCATCTTGCGGTGAGACAATTTCCAGCGACGAGCATCATATAATTGGGTGGCTTGCTAAGTAGTCGAGCCGTATATACACTCATTTTGGTAGTGCGTATTTTGAGGATTCAGAGGTTAAGGTAGGGAATCTGGAATAAAGGCTCAAAATGGGGAAGATCCGGTTGAGAGCGCCCGGAGGCTCCTGTAGTTAGTCCATCTACTTTGGATAGGAGCAGGAACATGAGGTTAGGATTCATCTACCCCAAATAGGTCCAGCGGCGTCCGCCGAAGCCATGGTACGTGTAGCGCAGCGGGCAGAGGAGCTCGGATACGACAGCGTGTGGGTCACGGATCGTGTGCTCTATCCAATCGAACCGCAGACGCCATACATGGGCTCCCCCGATGGCTCGCTGCCCGAGGTATACAAGATCGTCTTCGACCCTCTGGAGTCACTCACGTACGTTGCGGCACATACGAGTCGCATCGCCCTGGGGACTAGCATCCTCGACATGCCGTACTACAATCCTGTGATGCTGGCTCGCAGGTTGACCACCCTGGATGTCCTGTCGGGAGGCCGACTGCGGGTTGGGTTGGGTCAGGGCTGGTCAAAGGACGAGTTCGACGCGGTAGGTGCCTCAATGGCGGGCCGAGGTCGGAGGGCGGACGAGTTCATCGGCGTCCTCAAGGCGATCTGGACAACTGACCCAGTCGAGTTCAACGGCAAATTCTTCCAGGTCCCAAAGTCGATCATCCTCCCCAAGCCGGTACAAAAGCCGCACCCGCCCATCTACCTGGCCGCCTTCAGCGATAGTGGACTCAAACGAACTGCTACCATAGCCAACGGATGGCTCCCGGCCGGTGTGCCGCCGGCCGGCCTGAAGCCAATGATCGCGGGGCTTAAAGATATTGCCCGGCAGTTCGGCCGTGACCCAGCCGAGCTGGAGGTTGTAGTGCGGGCGAACATCCTCGTGACGGAGGAGCCGCTGGGCGACCCGCGCTTTATTTGCACCGGCACGCCTGAACAGATCAAGGCCGACATCGCCGCCTTACGTGAGCTTGGTGTCGCTGAGGTCCACTTCGATCCATCTTTCTCGACCGACGGCACCTCGTTAGAGGGGTTCCTGAAAACTATGGAGCAGATGAAAGCCCTTTCTTGAACTTCTCATTGGTGAGAGCACTGTTAAAACCCACATTAGATAGACCGCCTGGCAGACATAGTCGGGTAGTCTACGTAACTTAAAAGATGCTCTAAAGCTCCCTAGGTCTACGACGGTAGAACGCGTTTGCCGTTGTGATAGTCTCTGTAATCCTTTTGTCTTAAACGGAGGGTGGATATGCTGGCGTTTTTAGGTGGCACTGGACCTGAGGGCCGAGGCCTGGCCCTCAGGTTTGCCCTGGCGGGTGAGGAGGTAACCATTGGCTCCCGGGACCCAGACAGGGCCAGGGAGGCCGCACAGGTGCTTCAAAAGCTGGCGCCCCAGGCCAGCATACGGGGCGACGAGAACCGGGAGGCGGCCAAGAGGGGCGACGTTGTGTTTGTCACCGTGCCCTACGAGGCCCAGAAGCCCCTGGTGACCCAGCTAGAGGATGAGCTGGCGGGTAAGCTGGTGATTAACGTCGTCGCTCCCCTGGCCTTCGAGAAGGGACGACCCAGGGCGGTACCCGTGGAGGAGGGCTCGGCGGCCATGCAGTCCCAAAGCCTGCTGCCCCGGTCCAAGGTGGTGGCGGCCTTCCAGAACCTCAGCGCCACGGAGCTCCTGGCTCCTGACCGGGCCATGGAGGGAGACGTGGTGGTGTGTTCCGACCATCAGGAAGCCAAAGAGCGGGTTATGGCCCTGGTGGGGCTTATTAAGAACCTACGTGGAGTAGACGGCGGCGGACTAGAGAACGCTCGCTACGTAGAGCAGCTTACGGCCCTATTGCTAAGCATCAACCGCATCTACAAGGCCCACAGCTCAATCAGGATTGTAGGGGTGTAGTCGCGGAACGATGCCCAGTGACCCAGAAGATGCCGAGCAGCCTGAGTGTGATATCAGCAGACCCCGGATTTTGGTCGTCGGGGTTACCGGGTCGGGCAAGACCACCGTTGCTCGGCACCTTGCCAGCCTGCTCCATGTACCACATATCGAGTTGGACGCCTTGTACTGGGAGCCAAACTGGACGCCTGCGCTCCCTGAGAAGTTTCGCAGGCGGATTTCCGCGGCGACGGCCTGTGATGCCTGGGTGGTCGATGGCAACTACTCCGTAAGCCACGATATTACCTGGACAAAGGCCACAATGCTGGTCTGGATAGACTACTCGCTGCCTCTGATCATGTGGCGCCTGTGGTGGCGAGTCCTTAGACGTGGTCTCAGGCGTGAGGTGCTGTGGAACGGGAACTGAGATCGCCTGTGGACTCACTTCTTTAGCCGGAATTCTTTGTTCCTCTGGGCGCTGCAGACCCATGGGCGGATCAGGGCTACCTACCCATTGGAGTTCCGTCAGCCTGAATATGCGCACCTACAAGTGGTTCACTTGGGATCGCCCTCTGAAACGCGGACATGGCTAGATAGTTTGACCGCGCTTGCTAGTGAGGATTGTTCGTCCTTGCCATGAGGCGAAGGGTGGTGGTAGCTTTTCAGAGCTTTCAGCGCCATGGAACACATGGCTTCATAGAGCCAGATGGAGGGGGTACATAGTACAATTAATTGCCCTCTTGCTAAGCATAAACCGCATCTACAAGGCCCACAGATCCATTAAGGTGATAGGGGTGTAGAAAGGTTGCGAAGCATATGAGAAGGCTACCTCTGGGGGTATGTTCAGGCATATTAGAGTTAAATTAAGGCCGTGGAGCTTCAGTAGGGGATATGTTATGCGAGTCTATCTGTCCGCCCGGTATGGTAAGATCGACGAAATGAGAAACCACGCGAAAGAGTTGCGAGACCTAGGTCATCATGTCACTTCCAGTTGGCTAAGGGGCACAATAGCGCCTAGTACTGATTTAAGTGACCCCGCTTGGCCTACTATTGCCCAGCAGGACGTGAATGATGTGTTTGCATGTGATGCGGTCATTTACTTTGCTGAGGCAGACCGGAGTAGTGGAGGGCGCCATGTCGAGTTCGGGATGGGTCTAGGCCTGGGCAAGCGCATGATGGTTGTTGGAGAACCCGAGCATCTATTTCATACCCTTCCAACGGTTGAGGTCTATTCTGATTGGGGTGAGACCCTTCATGTACTGGGTTCCGTGTAGGAGCGCGTTATGATTCTGTTGCCACTGGTTTGACACTTCTACGCTACGGTAGCTATAATTTTGGGGCTTTAACAACGTAAAAGCCCGTAGGGGAGCTCGGTGAGCCGGGCTGAGAGGGCGACCCTCAATGTCGCCGACCCTTACGACCTGATCTGGGTAATGCCAGCGGAGGGATTGTGGCACTCTTTAGATTCGGGTAACCCGCAGGCCGCCCCCATCAGGTTGGGCGGTCTTTTGTTTTGAGAGGTACATGGCGGTAACAGACGCAACATCGGTGAAGCTGCGCCTCCAAGGGCTGTACAAGAGCTTCACCGTCGATGGGCGGGAGGTGCCGGTTCTCGACGGGGTGGACCTCTATGCAGCGGAGGGAGAGTTCGTCAGCGTCATCGGCCCCAGCGGCTGCGGCAAAACCACCCTTCTGAACTGCGTCGCAGGTCTGGATGAGCCCAACGCCGGGGCCATAGAACTGAAGGGCTCCACGACAGAGCGTCGCCTGGGTGCGGTGGGCTACATGCCCCAGAAAGACCTGCTGTTGCCCTGGCGCTCCGTGCTGGACAACGCCATCATCGGCCTGGAGCTGATGGGCCAGCCCCGCGCCGAGGCCCGGAGGCGGGCCCTGAGCCTGATGGAGACCTTTGGCCTAGCGGGCTTCGAGGGGCAGTATCCCTCGGCCCTCTCCGGAGGTATGCGGCAGCGGGCCGCCTTCCTCCGGACCCTGCTGGCGGACCAGGAGGTGGTCCTCCTGGACGAGCCCTTCGGCGCCCTGGACGCCCTGACTCGCAGCCAGATGCAGGAGTGGCTGCTGGGCCTGTGGGGCGACCTGGGCAAGACCATTGTCCTGATAACCCACGACGTGGAGGAGGCGGTCCTTCTTTCGGACCGAGTCTATGTGCTGACCGCCCGTCCCGCCCGCGTTAAGCTGGTGGTTGATGTGGACCTGCCGCGACCTCGCCACTACCGCATGGTGACCGACGAGGCCTTTGTGCATCTAAAGGCAACCCTCCTGGCATCGCTGAGAGAGGAGGGCACTTGGGGCTGATGGTTGAGGCAAAGCAAGCGCGTCCCGACGGCGTTACAGGGGTTAGGCCATCTCCCACTCTGTGGAAGCTGGACCTGTCCGCGGCCCTCTGGTGGGGGCTGCCCGCTCTCATAGTTGCCACCCTCTTCGGCCTATGGGAGGCTTGGGTTAGGCTGGCCAACGTGGCCGAGTGGCTGCTGCCCCCACCCTCCGCGATTTTTGAGGAGCTTGGCTCCAGTCGAGGGCTGCTGTGGACCCACACCCTGGTGACCCTTCAGGAGGTTCTGATAGGCTTCTCTTTGGCCCTGGGTGCTGGAATCATTCTAGCCGTGGGCATCGCCTTCTCACGAGTGGTACAGCGGTCCCTCTACCCCTTTGTCATCGCCTCACAGACCATACCCATCATCGCCATTGCCCCCTTATTGCTTATATGGGTCGGCTACGGCACGACGCCCAAGGTCATTGTCGTAGCCCTCATCTCCTTCTTCCCCATCGTGGTGAACATGGTGGACGGCCTTAAGTCAGTGGACGCCGATATGGTCAACATGATGCGAACCTTCGGCGCATCCCGATGGCAGGTCTTCACTAAGCTCCAGGTTCCCTCATCGCTGCCCTACCTCTTCACCGGTGTCAAGATAGGGGTGGCTGTTAGCGTCATCGGGGCGGTGATAGGCGAATGGGTGGGCGCCAGCGAGGGCTTGGGCTACCTCATGACGCGGTCCATACCCCAATTCCAGACGGAGCGGGTCTTCGCCGCCCTTTTCATCCTCTCCGCCATGGGTATATCCCTCTTCCTGTTGGCCGCCGTGATAGAACGACTGGCCCTGCCCTGGCACCACACGAACAAGGTACGCAGGGTCATGGGGGAAAGTTAGAGGACAATGAAAAAGATTATTGGGTTTGGTTTACTTTTCATACTTTCAGCGCTTGTGCTGGCATCCTGCGGCGGGTCCGACAACGGTGACCTGAAAAAGGTACGATTAGCCCTGGACTGGTTCCCCAACGCCAACCATGCGGGGCTTTTCCTTGCCCTGGAGAAGGGTTACTTTGAGGAGGAAGGGTTGGAGGTTACCGCCTATACCCCCGTCGACCCGGCCTCCATCCTTCAGACCGTGGGCACCGGCGCCGACGAGTTCGGCATCAACTACCAGCCCGATCTGCTCCTGGCCAGGGCCGTCGGTGTGCCCGTGGTCTCGGTGGCTGCCATAGTGCAGCGTCCCTTGAACTCGGTAATGACGCTGAAGGAGTCTGGGCTCACCACGCCTAGTGACCTGGTCGGCAAGAAGGTGGGCTACCCCGGGATTCCCACCAACGAGTTCCTGCTGGACACCATGCTCAAGGCCGATGGAGCCCCGGGTCTTGAGAGCGTGGAGCTGGTCAACGTGGGGTTCAACCTGAGCGCCGCTTTGATAGGGAAGCAGGTGGACGCCTGCGTAGGGTGTTACTGGACCCATGAGTCCATCTCAATGGAGAATCAGGGCAACCCTGTTAACATAATGAAGATGGAGGAGTGGGGGGTTCCCAGCTACTACGAGCTGATTCTGGTAACCAACGCCGATATGCTGAGCGAAGACCCGGATACCGTCGAGCGGTTTGTGCGGGCCTTTCTCCGAGGCTACCGGGAGGCGGCATCAGACCCACAGGGGGCCGTTGATGCCTTGGTGAGAGCTCACCCCGAGACGGATGAGGCCATCGACCGGCCTGGTGTTGAGCTTATCGCCCCTCTGTGGCAAAGCGACGCGCCTACCGTCGGCTGGCAGGAGGAGAGCCGCTGGGTGGACTTCACCCAGTGGATGCAGGACAGCGGGCTGCTGGACGAGTCCGTTGACCCTCTGGAAGCCTTCTCTAATGAGTACGTGGAAAAGGTGTCGGGGGAATAGAGTGTCCTTACGCGAAGTTTTGTATGTCGTTCTGAGCGAATCGAAGAATCAGTTGTAGAGATAGACCCTTCGTCCCGACTCATCGGGGCTCAGGGTGACATGAAAGGAAGAGCGGCCGTCCCTTAACTGTTTACGTGACTCTCATTCTGAGCGAAGTGAAGAATCTTTAGTCAGTGTGCGTAACGCCTACCGCATTGCGGGGGTACATGAGCGTAGGATGAGATTTTACGTCCTTCGGCAAGGTCAGGACGACCCTTCGACAGGCTCAGGGTCCCGTTATCGGGATGATGAGCCTGTCCTGTCCCGTTATTCCCGCTATCCCGTCTGTACCGATAACGGTATCTGCGGGATAAATCGGGATTATCGGGATCGAACCATGAGCATATAATGCCGCCGATGTCGGGGCTCCTCAGAATGACATGGAACCACCCAGAAGAACCGTCTGTCACTCTGAATGAAGTGAAGAGTCTCAGGCGCAAACAGATCCTTCGTCCCGATGTATCGGAACTCAAAATGACATAGGTTAGTTTATGGAACAGAAGTCAGGTTTGCGAGAGGACCAGAGGGAGACAGGACAGTCGCTCATCAGCTTCTTGACCAGCGCTGGTGTAGGATCGAGGCGGCACTGCTTCCAGCTGCTGACCACAGGGAAAGTACTGGTCAATAACGAAGTAGTGCTTCGGTCCTCGACTCCGGTGCACCCCGATGCCGATGTGGTTACGGTGGAGGGACAGAGGGTGTACTTGGTCAGTCGCAAGATTTACCTTAAACTGAACAAGCCTGCGGGTGTGATCTCGACAACCTCCGACGATCGAGGGCGACCCACGATAATGGACCTGGTTCCCCAGCCCTTCAGAGACATGCGCCTCTTTCCCGTCGGCAGGCTGGACGCGAATACTACCGGCCTCCTCCTGCTTACCAACGACGGCAACTTGGCGAACCGCTTGACCCATCCTCGCTTTGAGGTGGAGAAGGAGTACCACGTTGAGTTGGATGATACCCTGACCCCATCTCAGCAGAAGGCCCTGATGGAAGGCGTCACTATCAACGGTCAGCAGACCGCTCCTGCCCAGCTGCGTCAGCTTGCCCAGAAGGATGAGGCGTGGTATAGCATTATTGTCCACGAGGGAAGAAAACGTCACATCCGGTTGATGTGTATGGCCGTTGGGCGGATTGTGCGCACTCTGAAGCGGGTCCGAATCCACAACCTGCGCCTGGGTCAGCTACCGTTGGGCAAGGTGGAAGAGCTTTCCCTCAAAGAGCTGGAAGATCTGCTGGCAGTCGTATATGACCAGTCTGCAGCCGGATAGAGGCATGGCATGGAAAGAGCTTATGAGCCTTTCTAAAGAGCTACAAAGGGGAGTGGAGCCCCTGTGGGAGAAGATGGTTGCTCATCCCTTTGTCCAGGAGATGGGGGATGGGACTCTGCCCTGGGAGAAGTTCCAGGTCTACTTCCAGCAGGACCACCTGTTCCTTAGAGACTGGATTGGCCTACTCTGCCTGGGCATCACCAAGTCGCCAGACTTCGATGCCGCTCGCAAGCTCTCGGCCTTCATGAACTCGGTTTTAAGTGGCGAGGAGGGTCTGTTTCAGGACGCCTTCCGGGAGATGGGCCTCTCTCCAGAGCAGGTGGTTGACCTCAAGCCCCTGCCCACCACCCATGCCTTCGCCAGCTATCTCAAGAACCTGGCCTACCAGGGCACCTTTCAGGAGATCATCGCCGCCCTCTTGTGCGTGGAGTGGACCTACCTGGATTGGGCCCAACGGCTGGTCGCCGCAGGGAAAAGGCCCGGCAACCGCTACTATCGTGAGTGGATAGAGATACACGCTGGAGCGGAGCTTGACGATCTTGTGGGCTGGATGCGCCAGGTCCTGGACACAGGGCCCGTATCCGACCGTCTTAGGCTGGAGCGCATCTTTTTGGAGTGCCTGCGCTACGAGTACCTGTTCTGGGAGATGGCCTATCGGGGGGAGGAATGGCCCCGGTGACGACAGTGCCCAAGGCCATGACCATCGCCGGCTCCGATTCCGGGGGCGGCGCCGGCATCCAGGCCGACCTCAAAACCTTCGCCGCCCTGGGGGTCTACGGTACGTCGGTCCTGACAGCCATCACGGCCCAGAATACCCGGGGAGTTATGGCGGTCCATGAGGTCCCACCTGAGATGGTGACGGCGCAGATGGATGCCGTTTTAACGGATATCGGCGCCGATGCCGTCAAGACGGGAATGCTCGCCAGCTCTTCGATAATTGAGGCCGTGGCAGAGGGGCTTAAGCGCCACGGAGTTACGCGGCTGGTGGTGGACCCGGTGATGGTGGCCAAAAGCGGTGACCGCCTTCTGAGGGAGGACGCCGTAAAAGCCCTGCGGACCCGGCTCCTGCCCCTGGCGACGGTGGTGACCCCCAACATACCCGAGGCCGAGGTCCTGGCGGAGATGACAATAGAGACTCCTGAAGACGCCCGTACCGCGGCCAGGCGTATCAGGGAGCAGGGGGCCAAAGCCGTGGTGGTGAAGGGGGGGCATATGCCCGGCCCCGCTGTGGACCGCCTCTACGACGGCGACACCTTTAGTGAGTTCAGCACACCTCGCATCGAGACCAAAAACACCCACGGCACCGGCTGCACCTTTGCATCGGCTATAGCGGTGGGGTTGGCCAAGGGGATGGAGCTAGAGGAGGCGGTGAAGATGGCCAAGGACTATGTCACCCAGGCGTTGCGGCGCTCCTACCCCGTGGGCCATGGCCACGGTCCGTTAAACCACTTCTTTAAGCTGCCGGAGTAGCTAAAGACCTACCGAAAGCCGTAGGCTGGCTCCCACGGAGCGGAGGTCACGGGGGGACGCTTTACCCAGCCGCGTCATTATTGTCTCCACTTTAACGGTCCTGAGTATTCCCGTAGCCGTGGAGGGCGCCCACAGTCCACACTTTTTCCAGTCTTGCAGCACCGTATCTCCAGGAAGGGTCTGACGGTCGTGGCTTGTTATGGCCGACAGGACTACCTCCTGGCGACCCTGGTTGTACGTTTTTGAGCTCACTACCAGGGCGGGGCGTTGCTTCATGGAGGCCTTTTTAGGAAACTTAAATCCAATAAGGACCACGTCACCGCGTTCATAGCTTGTCGTAGGCGGCGTCTGCGTCATTGTCCCATAGCTCCGTTAAGACTGGGTCCTCTGACCCTTGAATTACCGTGTCCCCTTTCCCCGATGCCAGGTCCTCAACATCCTTGGTGGCGAAGCGGAGGCGACCACCTATCTTCTTGGCCTTTAGGAGGCCCTGTTTGTACCAGGCTTGCACCGTTCGCAGGGACACGCCCAGGCGGTCGGCGGCCTCCTTGCTGATGAGCCACCTGTGCCTTCGCCG
>JAPULR010000126.1 GCA_027294635.1 Chloroflexota bacterium
TGGAGATCCCTGCCTTCCTCTACCGGCCCCAGGGGGCTCAGGGCAGGACACCCCTGGTCATCTACGCCAGGGCCAACACCAAGGGCCTCCACGTACGGGGCTTCTACCCCTACATCCAGTACTGGGTGCACAGGGGCTACTCCGTCCTGGCTCCCCAGGTCAGGGGCTCAGCGGGGTTGGGCAAGCAGTACGAGTTCCTCAACTTCGGCGACTGGGGAGGAGGGGACATCGACGACTTTGCCTACGGAGCATTTCACCTGGTGGAGGAGGGCCTGGCGGACCGTGAGCGCATTGTCATGCACGGCGGCTCCACCGGTGGCTTCTTCACCCTATCCATGATTCACCGCTACCCAGACCTGCTCAAGGCCGCCGTCTGCTTCTATGGCCCACCTGACCTGATTCAGATGTGGAACTACAGAAGCGGTTCCTCCAAGCCCGTACTAGGAGACGTGGTGGCCGGGGACCGGGGAGACCCCGACATGGCCCCGGACCACTGGCGAGAGCGCTCCGTCATCTACAACCTGGACAAGGTCAAGACCCCTCTTATGCTCCTCTGGGGAGACCGCGACGGGGTGCGCATCAGCATGGCCGACGACTATTTCCGCGCCGCCAAGGAGCGGGGCCTCTACACGGAGTACATCCAGTACAACTGTGAGCCCCACGGCTGGTACCACTGGCGCCCAGAGAACGTCCGGGACTCCATGCGCCGCATGGCCGCCCACTTCAAGAAGTTTACCGGGGTGTAGCTAAAACCTGACGCTCGCCGCCTTCGGATGGAGAGTCAAGAGTCATAAACAGATTTGCTTACGCCGTGAAGGCTAGAGCTTGAAGGCACTGCGGAAGCGGCGGTCGCTGCGGAAGGGCCCAACGATGGCCAGGTTTAGCTGGTCCTCCTTCACCATATCCCGAGCAATCCTGTTGACGTCATCCACGGTCACGGCGTCGATGGCGTCAACCACCTCATCAACCGTTAAGACCTTATCCAGCAGCATCTCTTGGCCCCCTTGCCACATGACCACGCTGCGGCTGTCCTCCATCCTGAGCATCATACGGCCTTTGGAATACTCACGGGCCTTCTCAACCTCCTTCTCCGGGAAGCCGTCTCGCAGAGCGCTCAGCTGGCCCATGATGGCATCCAGGGCTCGAGGGCTGCGGGACGGCTCCGAGCCGCAGTAGATTATGAGGGAGCCGCAATCGTGGAACTGACTCAGAGAGCTATGGACATCGTAAGCTAGACCTTGCTTCTCCCGCACCTCTAGGAACAGCCGGCTACTCATACCCTCGCCCAACATTATGTTCATGAGGCTCATGGCGTAGCGATCCGGGTGGTCTAAGGGCAATCCTGGGAGACTAACGCAAAGATGGGCCTGTTCACTCTTACGGTACTCCACGCGAATGGCGGCTTTGTCCTGCCCCAGCTGCGCCGGCGTCCAGGGACGGGAGTCATGAGGCTTCCAGCTTTCTACAGGGTGCTTTAGCGCCTCCACCACCTCGTCGTGAGACACGCTCCCTGCCACCGAGACAACCACGTTGGCGGGAGCATACTGGTGATGCATTAAGTCCACCAGGTCGTCACGGCTAATGGCGCTGACCGATTCCTTGGTTCCTCCAACGTCCCTTCCCATGGGCTGATTGGGCCACAGCATCTCATCTATCAACAGATCCACCCGATGGGAAGGATAGTCGTTGCTCATCCTCAACTCTTCCTGGATGACCTGCCGCTCCTTTTCCATCTCCTCCGGGTCCAAGAGGGGGTTTATCACCATGTCCGCAAGCACCGAGAGGGCCCGGTTAAAGTGGGGCTTGGCCACCTTGCACCAATAGATGGTGATCTCCCGGTCGGTGCTGGCGTTCATCACGCCGCCCACTCCCTCAATGGCCTCGCTAATGTCCTGGGCTTTGGGCCAGCTCTTGGTGCCCTTAAACAGAAGGTGCTCCAGAAAGTGAGTTGATCCCGCTACCTCATCGGCCTCGTACCGAGAGCCCGCTCCCACGAAAATGGCCACGGACACCGAGTAGGTCTCGGGCATAGTCGTCGTAAGGACGCGGAGGCCGTTGTCCAATACTGTTCGTTGATGCATTAAGTCTCCTTAGTTTGCTGTGAAAACCGTGACGGCTAGCTGTGCAGCCAGTTTATCTCACCGTGTAGGTCTTCCGGATGCGGCCTGGAAGCGAAGGCGGCATACTCCTCCTTGGCTTTGCCGATGGTAGTGTCGTTACCGTGACCTGGATAGACAAAAGTATCGTCGGGGAGAACCAGCAGCCTTGAGGTTATACTGTTCACCAGTTGCTTGAAGGCCTCAGGCGACCGGCTCCGTCCGGGGCCGCCCGGGAAAAGGGTGTCCCCGGAAAACAGGTGCTTGCCGGTAAGAAGACACACACCGCCCGGGGTGTGCCCCGGAGTATGCATTACTTGCAAGGAGATGGTACCCACCTGTATCACATCGCCCTCCTTGAGGTAGAAGTCGGGCTTATCCGGCGACAGGTTATGGGCGTCTTCCTGGTGTATACCCGCCTCCTTCCCTGTGCCCGCTTTCATCTCTCGAAAGCTGGCGATGTGGTCTCCGTGGCCGTGGGTGATGAGGATAGCCTTAACCTTGGCGTCATCTATCTCCCTGAGAAGCTTTTCTGGCTCTCCCGGCGCATCTATAATCACGGCCTCTCCGGTATCGGGGCAGGTAAGTATATATCCGTTGTTGTCGGAGGGGCTCATGTGAGGAATTTTGTGGATTCGCACCTCGTCATCGTAAAGCAGGGGCATACTACCTCCAGAGGAAAAGGGTTTCTTCTATGGTATCAAAGTTAAGTAAAGAAGACCAAGAATAGGTGAAATCCAGTTGCCACAGTAACCTCAACTTGACACTCGCAAAAGGCCGTACCTAAGATAGGTGCATCCTAGGAAGGAGTCCTTCATGTTTCCTCAGAACGTCTTCCCGGAAACAGCGCGAGTGGATGCCAACGGCCACCTGGTCCTGGGCGGCTGCGACACCGTGGAGCTGGCCTCCCGGTTCGGCACCCCTCTCTACATCTTCGACGAAGAGACGCTGAGAGGACGCTGCCGCACCTTCATGGGCGAATTTCAAACGCGGTATCCCAATACCACCGTAGCCTATGCCGGCAAGGCCTATATCAACCCTGGATTGGCCAAGATATTCTCTCAAGAAGGCCTAGGTTTGGACGTGGTTTCCGGGGGCGAACTGGCGGTGGCACAGGTAGTGGACTTCCCCCGGAAGAAGGTCTATTTCCACGGCAACAACAAGACGCGAGAGGAGCTGGAGCAGGCCCTGGCATGGGGGATAGGCCGTATAGTGATAGACAGCTTCTACGAGCTGTCGCTGTTGGAGGAGGTGGCGGCCAGGGCGGGTAAGATCCAGAAGGTCCTGCTGCGGGTCTCCCCTAGTATCGATCCCCACACTCATGCCAAGACCACCACCGGGGTCCTGGACAGCAAGTTCGGCTTTCCCATAGATACGGGAGATGCCGCCGAGGCGGTGCGACGCGCTGTTGGAGCTTCCCACCTCAAGCTACAGGGCCTCCACTTTCATCTTGGCTCCCCCATCTTTGAGCTGGAGCCGTACCGATCAGCCATAGAGGTGGTGCTGAGCTTCGCCTCGGGTCTAAGGGAAGAGGGACTGGACCTCAAAGAGTTCAGCCCGGGAGGAGGCTTCGCCATCGCCTACACCCGGGACCAGCGGCCTCCCGGTGTCGGTGACTACGCCGAGACCATAGTAGGCACCATGACCACGGAGTGCCAGCGGTTGGGCATGGAGCTTCCTCATCTGGTGGTGGAGCCCGGTAGGGCCATAGTCGGCCCGGCGGGCGTGGCCCTGTACCGAGTGGGAGCAGTTAAAGACATTCCAGGGGTTCGGCGGTACGTTTCGGTGGATGGCGGCATGGGAGACAACATACGACCCGCCCTATACGACGCCGCCTACGAGGCGGTGGTAGCCAATCGTATGAACGAGGAGACCACTGAAACTGCGACCATAGCTGGGAAGTACTGCGAGTCCGGGGACATTCTGGTTAAGGATGTACTCCTGCCGCCCATAGGCATGGGAGGCGAGGACCTCATTGCCATTCCGGCCTCGGGGGCCTACTGCCCCTCCATGGCCAGCAACTACAACCTCAACCCCAAGCCGCCCATCATCCTGGTCAAGGACGGCAAGACCCGGGTCATCCGTCGCCGGGAGACCTATCAGGACCAGATGCTACTGGACGTGATGTAGGTAGAGGCCGCGCTAATTCGAGTCTCAAATCCCCAAGCGAGTTAAGATAAGTGTCCTAGTCTGTTAGGTAAGACTGGCGCCTTATCGTCATTCTGAGCAAAACGAAGAATCTTCTGGCACTACTCTCTTTATGCTACCAAGTCTCACAGAAAACCTGAGCTTGTAAATCGACATGTGGCAAGTCATAGGCCAGGACCACGCCATAAGGCAGCTCAAGGCCGGCCTTGAGCTGGACCGCCTGTCCCATGCCTACCTCCTAGTAGGGCCGCCCCACGTGGGCAAGCGTACCCTAGCCCTGAACCTGGCCCAGGCGGTGAACTGCACCCCCGAAGGAGACACGGTACCCTGCGGCCAATGCTCACAGTGCCGCCGTATCGCCGCGGGGCATCACGCCGATGTACGGGTTATCGGCCTGGACCAAGGGAACAGTGGCGGCCCACAGCGAAGGGAGATAAGCATTGACGATATAAGGACCGTGAGCGGTCAGGCCCACCTGAAGCCTTACGAAGGCGCCTGCCGGGTGTACATATTCGAAGACGCCGAGACCATGAGTGAGGAGGCGGCCAACGCCCTCCTGAAAACCCTGGAGGAGCCGCCGCCCCAGACCCTCCTGATACTCCTCACCTCTCAGGAAGACCGGCTGCTGCCGACCATAAGCTCAAGGTGCCGCAGGATTGAGCTTCGGCCCATGCCACAGGAAGAGATCGCCAGCTATCTTGAGAAAAGCCGCTCGGTGGAGAAAGGCGATGCCGAGAGACTGGCCCGCTTGTCCCGGGGCAGCCTTGGGTGGGCCCTCCTGGCCCTGCAAGACTCCCTGGTACTGGAGCGCCGCAAAAGCGAGCTGGACCGACTCATCGGCCTTCTGGACGCCCACATAGAACAACGCTTTCACGCCGCCTCCGACATCGCGTCCCTCTACTACCGGGACCGGTCAGAGGCGATGGAGGTACTGGACATCTGGCTCACCTGGTGGAGAGACCTTCTGGTGATGCGGGAAGGAGCGGAGGACTCGGTGTACAACCAGGACTACATTGACAGCTTACAGCAGTGGAGTCTCCGCTACTCATCCAGGCAGATAACCGATTTCATTGGCGCCGTCTTGAGCACCCTCAAGGCCCTGGACCACAACGTTAACCCCCGCCTGAGCATGGAAGTCTTGATGTTGGCCATTCCTGGCGTCGGCCCTCGGCCCCAAGAATAGACCGGTGATGCTGTCCTCTTTAGGCCTTGAAAAGAGGACAGCAAGTGCCGATGCTAGTCAATCTCCCACGGGATAAACTTCTTCCACCCGTCCAGAATGGTTCGGCCGTGGAGGACGTAGTAAGGGCTGGGGTACGGCGCCTTGGGGCGTCGCAGCAGCGTCATTCCCGCCTCCCTTGGTGTGCGGCCTGCCTTGTTATGGTTACAGGGTATGCAGGCGCTGACTATATTCTCCCAGCTCTGGTTCCCACCCTGGCGACGGGGTATGACGTGGTCTAGGGTAAGAACCTTGTTTTTCTGACCGCAGTACTGGCAGGTATGGCGGTCCCGCAGCAATACCTCTTTCTTGGACAGCTTGCGCTTGGCGAAGGGCCTCTTCACCATATAGACCAGGCGGATAATCGAGGGCAGGTCGAAGACCTCCCGTACGCTATGGACCTGGCCCCGTCCGTTCTCTAGAAGCTCGGCCTTGCCTCTAAAGATCAAGAGAAAGGCCCGCCTGGCATTACAAACGTTTATAGGCTCGTAGTTGAGGTTTAGTACCAGAACCGGCGAGGTAAGCATTTGCGCCTAATTATAGATACGAAAGGGCCTGTTTGCCACCCTCCCTTAGAGATCAGGGAGATCGGAGGTCAAATCGTCGGGCAAAAGCTTGGGCGCCTCCAGGACCACGGAGAAGTCTTCCACAAGGAAGGAACCGAAGGTGGACTCCGCCACGGTCTCCTCAAGGCTAAGGACCGGAAAGGAGTCCACTACCGATAGAACGGCGGACATGAGGGCAAAGGACAGCAGTATCCCTACGACTAGACCGCCTCCCTTATCTACCCAACCCAGCATCAGCATATTTATCACGCTTCGGACAAAGGTGCTGGCCACGGCCGTCACAATCAGCACCGCTACAAAAATCAAAAGGAAACCTAGAATGTTGGCGCCGTTTTCACTGTCCAGGATATCCTCGAAGAGGGGCGCGACCTCGTTGAAAAACTGGCTGGCCAACACAATGGCCACAATAATACCCACCAGCGACGTCACGGCTCTGATCAGTCCGATTCGCCAGCCCATCAGCGCCGCGATTCCGGCGATAACTAGTATGATTATGTCAAGCCAGTTCACACAACTTCTCCATTTAAGACGGCTCCCTACAAACCCGCTAATTCGATGGTATCACAGCCAACCTAGTCCCTTCCCTTTGACAATAGTCCAAACCTGTGGCCCCTTACCGCCCATATAAGAATCCACAGGAAGAAGGCGCCATAAAGGTACCCTCCCAAAACATCGCTGGGCCAGTGGACGCCCAGATAGATTCTGGACGCACTTACAGTGAGGATAGATAACGCGATTAAGCCCTGAAGAGCAGCCCTTAATCTCGTCGATCCCATGTGGAACCAACATAGGTGGATCAAAAAGCCAAAGAAGAGGACGGAGTGGATGGCATGACCGCTTGGGAAGGCTGCCGATGCGGGGGCAGAGGACAAGAGGATAAAGTCGGGCCTGGGCCTTCCAACAAGCTCCTTGATGCCCAAGCCCGATAGCTCCGCCAGGGCTATAAAAGCACAGCCCATCGCGTCACGCCGCCTGCCGGTAATCCAGAGGAAGGTTCCTAGGGCCAGTATGGACACAGCTATCACCGCAGCGCTGCCGAGCTGGGTTACGTTGCGGGCAGCTGAAGTAAGCCACGAAGTTTCAATCTCATGAAAAGCCTCTAAAACCTTCTCATCTCCAGGGAAGGTCGTGTATATGGCCGCGAGGACGGACAGTGCGACTATTGAACTGGAAAGGAGGAGGAATATCAGCAGCCTGAATCTTGGATCAGATACGAGCCTAAACTTGACCTTCATAGTATCTAATAAGTGGGCGCGGTCAGAGCTTTAGAATGCTTCGAGAATGATATAATGCCTGAGATAGCTGAGTCGGTTCGCCGACGGGCCAAGGCATACTAATAAAAATACCATTGTCCAGACCCGATATAATAGCCATAGACGGGCCGGCAGCAACGGGGAAAAGCGTGATAGGCCGTTTGCTGGCCGAGCGAATGGGGTACAGATTCCTCGACACCGGCACAATGTATCGGGCCATTACCTGGCTTGCCATGAATCAGGGTATCAACCCCCAAGATGAAGCAGCTTTGGCCGACCTAGCCTTACGTTCTGACATACAAGTGGATGAAAAGGACGCACGGGTACTCATCAATGGCACATCGCCGCCCTTGGAGGACCAGCGTAAGGAGATTGACAAGAAGGTATCTTTGGTGGCCAGGGTCCAGGGCGTCAGGAAAGCGATGGTGAAACAACAGCAGACGCTGGCTGCAAAGGGCAAAATAGTCGTGGCTGGCAGAGACATAGGAACCGTAGTGGTTCCCAACGCCCCCCTTAAGCTCTATTTTCAAGCGTCGACTCAGGAGCGGGCAAAAAGGCGATATCAAGAACTTCGTGATCTGGGCCATTCCGCGGAGTTTAACCGGGTTCTGGAGGAGCTATCGGCTCGAGACAAGCTGGACTCGGAACGAACCCACTCACCCTTGCGACCAGCCGCCGACGCCCACATCATCGACAGCGAAGGACTGACTATAGAGCAGGTCCTCGAAAAAATCCTGGCGCTAATAGGGGAAGACTAGTGTTGTCGTATTACGGCATAGGAATGGCCCTAGCAAAGCTCCAGCTTACCCTGTTTGCTAAATGGGAGGTGAAAGGCAAGGAGGCCATACCTCCCAAGGGACCGCTGATCGTCGCCGCCAACCATCTAAGCAACGCCGACCCTCCTGTAGTCATGGCCAGCTTCAACCGCAGGCTGAATTCCCTGGCCAAGGAGGCAATCTTTGCCAATCCTTTGTTCTCATCCATCTTTTATAGTGTCGGTGCGCACCCTGTGAAAAGTAACGGCCGGGACATGAAGGCCTTGCGATGGGCCCTAAAGCTACTTGAGCGGGACAGAGCTATACTCATGTTTCCGGAGGGTACACGGAGCAAAAATGCTGCTTTGCAGCAAGGCAAACCCGGAATAGGCTACCTTGCATTACGATCTCAAGCCCCCATCCTTCCCGTCGCCCTCACGGGCACGGAAAATATCCCGGGGATGTGGCGAGTTGCCTTCCCCCTATGCAGAATCAGCGTCAAAATAGGTGAGCCCTTTACCCTGCCCGTCATAGAAGGCAAGCTAAGCCGTCCTTTGTTGCAGCAAGTGACGGATATCATAATGGACCGTATCGCTCAACTCCTGCCACCACAGTATCGTGGTTACTACGCTTCTAGGGTTCCCCAAGGTCAAAGAGCCTCAAGCATATCCTCGGAATAACGACATTGAACAAATACTGCTTTGGCATTCACCCAAGTGCCCGAAATAAAAAGAAGGTAGTCCCCACTAAATCAAGCTGCCGGATACCGGGGGCATCTGAATTTAACTACTTCCAGGACCCAATCATAGGGAGGAATGAGTGAAAGTTTATCTAGCTGGGAACATGCATACCGGCTGGCGTGAGAAGGTAGCCTCCCAGATCAACGGTTGCGAGTTCCTTTGGCCTCATAAAGCTCCCAATGAGAACGGCTCCGACGGCGGAAACCCCGATGTATACTTCCCCAGGGACGTGGTTCTACTTCGGTCCGCCAATCTGGTGTTCTGCGTTATTGAGAACGAAGGAAGAAACATCGGCACGGCAGCAGAAATAGGCATGGCCTATGCCTGGGGTAAGCCGGTGATCCTGGTGAATCTATGTCCGGATATTCACAGTTTCAAGTTTCTGGAGAAAGCCTCTACCACCGTTTGCTACTCTCTTGAAGAGGGTTTAGAGGTGCTCCGGTTCCTCACTATCACCAGTCCCGCCGCCAAAGCCTGACCCAATCACTCCATAGAAACGCGACCTCCTTACCGAAGCAAAACTTTGGGTGTAGAATATGGGAGGATCTTTCGCATGTTGGGCCTTCGGATAAACGTGAAGGACGGCTAGAACTGCTTCCGTGACTGTAGTCGACGATATTAAAACAAGGCTTGACATCGTAGATCTGGTGTCACAATACGTGCCGCTACAGCAGTCCGGCGCCAGCTTTAAGGGCCTGTGTCCCTTCCATACAGAAAAGACCCCCTCCTTCTTTGTCTTTCCCAACAGGCAAACCTGGCGTTGTTTCGGAGCTTGTGCCACGGGAGGCGACGCCTTTTCCTTCTACATGCAGAAGGAAAACGTGGACTTTAGCCAGGCACTAAAGGGATTGGCTCAAATCACAGGGGTAGACCTCCCCACACGAAGGACCGCTCTCAAGGACGATTCCTTATATAAGATCAATGATGCCGCAGCGCGCTTCTTTTCCCGCTACCTGGCATCGCCGGAAGGGATACCTGCCCGTGACTACGTTAAGGAGCGCGGACTGACTCAGGATACCGTTGATAGCTTCCAGCTTGGCCTCAGCCCCGGCGACGGCTACTCATTAAAGCGCCACTTGTTGTCCTTGGGATACGCTGAGGGGCAACTGGCCCTGGCAGGTCTCCTAGCCCAATCGAGTGACGGAGCATATCAGGACCTGTTCCGCCGGAGGCTGATGTTTCCCATATGGGACCCTCAGGGTCGTTTAGCGGGCTTCGGCGGCCGTGCCCTGGACGATTCCAACCCCAAGTACCTGAACTCCCGCCAGGGCCCCGTATTTGACAAGGGCCGGATCCTCTTCGGCTTCCACCTTGCCCAGAAAGCCATCAAAGAGCGCGGCGTTGTGGTGGTGGAGGGATACATGGATGCCATAGTAGCCCATCAAGGTGGTTTCTCCAACGTTGTGGCGTCCATGGGAACGTCTCTGACCCGTCATCAGGCCGCCCTGTTGCAAGACGTCACGAAGGAGGTAGTGCTGGCCCTGGACCCCGATGCGGCAGGGCAGGAAGCCACCCTGAGAAGCCTGGAATCGTCATGGCAGGTGATGCAGCGACGGGTAATGGCTCGATCCCAGCGAGCAACCCTGTATGAGAGGCCATCGGGGCCAAATCTGAAGATAGCGCCATTGCCCCAAGGTAAGGACCCCGACGAAATAATTCTGGAGAACCCAAGCCATTGGGAGCAGCTCACCACAGAGGCGGTGCCCCTAATGGAATTCCTGTTCAAAGCCCTTTCAGCCAAGTTTGACCTGTCTACTGCCCAAGGCAAGGCCCAAGTGGCCGAGATGCTTTTCCCATTGGTAGCAGCCACCCCTGACCACTTTGAGCAGGACCGCCACTTCCGCAACCTGGCTCAGCTCCTTGGCGTCAGTGAGGCTACCCTTGAGGCCAGTATCGGCAGGCCTCGGCCCCAAAGAACCCGTCCCACAGGACCAACAACAGTGACGGCAACGCCCTTTGAAAGACTGGAGAAGGACCCTCTGGAGGAGTACTGCTTGGCCCTGCTTCTTCAAAACCCCAGGCTTGAACCCCTGGCATCAGACCTAAGGCCGGAGCAATTTCAGCGGGTGGAGAACCGAGAGGTGTTTACAAATTGGCTACAAGGTTCCACAATAGAGTCGTTGGACCAGGGAATCAGCGCTCATTTTAACTATTTGACTGGGAAACTCCTTCCGCCCTCCGACCTCAAAGAGAAGGAGGCCGCACTATCCCATTGCATTCATCGCCTGGAAGAGCGACACCTCCGGCAGCTAAAGGTAGAAGAAGGCTTACGCCTGTCACAAATGGAGCCTGAAGAGATTAACCAGCACGAAAAAGAGATACTGAAGATAAACGACGATATAGAAGCCCTCTTTAGATCGAGGAGCGTATAGATATATGGTAGGAATGAGAAAAACACGCGGAGCTGCGCAAGCTGACGAGGAGTTCTTAGAGTCCGTAGGAAACGGGCAGGAGCCGGACTCCTCAAGAGCATTAGGAACCGAAGACCCCTCCAGAAAGGCCCTCGAAGCCATACCAGGAGTCGCTACCAAAGCTGCCGACGACTCCAGTGAAGACACCTGGGAGGGAGGCGCCAAGCCTGTAGGAGTAACCGTACCCC
>JAPULR010000127.1 GCA_027294635.1 Chloroflexota bacterium
TAAGCGCAAATGCGGGAAGCGCACGATCGTGCAAAGGCATAGTGGGTCATTCCTTTGTCGGTCGTGCCCATTCGATGTAGATGCCTGCATTAATGAACTTGCCGAAAGGCCAGGATCGGAAAGTTGTGCAGGTTGCTACCCCGATTGTTCGCAACCCCGTTTCCGGGGAAACGCCCTGGTATACTTGCGATTGCTCACTTGGTTGAGTTGAATCGAGCCAGCTGGGGTTCCCTCCACCCCCAAACGGTATATACCGTTGCCACCTAACGTTCGTTATATGGCACATCAGAATACGGACCTGAAATAAGCCACGACTCTCGTATTGGAGGCTGACATTTACAGCACATAACTGGACAGGTTTATGGGGTATTCGTAGCTACTCAAGCACAGCGTTTAGAGCGTGGTGCTTGGGAAGCAAACACTCTACCACTGAGTTACGCCCGCTATCTGAAGCGATGGTAATATGCTCCCTAAACCGTTGTCAATGAGGCCGTCTCCACCTTCTGCAGCCACCTATGCCTAAAACCCGCCTAGACATCCGTTGGCCCGTTCCCCCACCCTTTTTTAAGTAAGAACCAAGTGAACTCACTCTGCACCTCTCAGGACATCTTAGTAGCTCTGAGAGGCCCTTATAAGGGCGACAATTCAGCGCGAATCGGAGGTATAGGGTTGCATCTCATTGTCGCTTCTAGTCTTGACAGTCTCCATCTATTATGTGACTATATGGTAACATGATAAATTATCCTAACGAAAGGGTTTGGAAAGCTCTGGCTCATCCTGTGAGAAGAAGAATCCTCGATCTCCTACGAGACGAGCCGATGGTAACGGGGGAGCTCTGTAGCGAATTCATGGACAAACTGTCACGCTTTGCCGTTATGAAACATCTGGGTATTCTTGAGGAGGCAGGCCTGGCAATAGTTGAGAAAGAGGGGCGCTTTCAAAGACATTACCTCAACGCTGTCCCGATACAAGAAATTAGTCGTCGCTGGATTAACCGATTTGCGGACTACTCTTCTAAGGGGTTACTAAATCTAAAAGAGATATCAGAAAAGGAGGGCGAGCGGAATGATGACTGATTCGTTAATCCGAGAGTTAGACATCCGTCAGGAGGTGTTGATAAGAGCTCCTGTTGATCGCGTTTTCAAAGGTCTCACGGTTCAAATAGGTGAATGGTGGAGCCACTCCTATAAAGACGATCGCAAGGGGATATATCTAGAGCCAAAGCTCGGTGGGAGATTTTATGAAGATTGGGGCGATGGTCAGGGAGCAATTTACGCTTCAGTGTCAGCCATCGAATCACCTCGTATGCTCCGTCTCACTGGACCTATGGGGATGAACTTCCCAGTAGTCGGAGTGATAGAATTTTTGCTAGAAGAGAGGGGATCGTCAACCTTAGTAAAATTGCGGCACCAGGCTGTAGGTCTAATTGACGAAGAGGCGATGCAAGGTTACCAGACTGGATGGAAAGAACTGCTTAATGAATCGTTCAAACAGCATGTCGAAGGCTCCTGAGGCCGTCTCCACCTTCTGTAACCACCCATTCCACAAAACACGCCTTGACACCCGTTGGCCCGTTCCCTTTAATCTACCTAGACCTCTGAAGGAAGGTTTCAGATGTCAGAGCTAACGCTTCCCCAGTCAAAAGAAGAGCTGGTCCAAGAGCTAACTTCTAAAGCAGTCAGCCTCTGGGGCCAGGAGCGGGCCAGGGCGCTTCAGGAAATCATAAGCGAGCATGCAGACCACCTGTTAGCCCTGTCCAAGACCCTGCCCTTCTTTGAAGAGGTGCCCACCCTCACCTGGCAGAACCACCCATAAAGAGGGATATGTTGGCTGACCTGCACAAGCTAACCATCGCCGAGGCCTCATCAGAGATAGCCGAAGGGAAGCTGTCATCCGTATCGCTGGTGGAATGCTTCCTGCGGCGCATCGATCAGTTGGAGCCGTCTCTCAAAGCCTGGGTAACCATAGACAAGGCCGCGGTAACGGAGACGGCGGCCCAGCTTGACCGGGAGCTCAATACCAAGGGCCCCCGCAGCCCCCTCCACGGCATTCCGGTAGGCATCAAGGACATATACTATACCGCCGGAATGAAGACCACCGCCTGCTCCAAGGTCTACGCCGACTTTGTCCCCACCTACGACGCCACCTCGGTAGCTCGCCTTAAGGAGGCCGGCGCTATAGTGCTGGGCAAGACCGTTACCACCGAGTTCGCCGCCGGAGACCCGCCCCCCACCGTCAACCCCTGGAACTCGGCCCACACCCCAGGCGGATCCAGCAGCGGCTCCGCCGTGGCGGTGGCCGTCCGAATGTGCCCCGGAGCCATGGGCTCCCAAACGGGAGGCTCCATCATCCGCCCCTCCTCCTACAACGGCATCGTCGGCCTCAAGCCAACCTTCGGCAGGATAAGCTGCTACGGCGTCATACCCGTGGCCTGGTCCCTGGATACGATTGGTCCCCTGGTCAACTGTATTGAGGACGCCGCCATCATGCTCCAGGCCCTGGCGGGGTATGACCCCAAAGATCCCGGTTCCTCTGAGGAGCCGGTGCCCGACTACCGCCGTGCCCTTGACCAGATTGACACGCCGCCCCGCATCGGCTTAATCAAGGACTTCTTCTTCGTCAGGTCAGATCCCGAGGTGCAGAAGCACACAGAGGAAGCGGCACAGCTCCTGGCCAAGGGCGGGGCCCAGGTGGAAGAGGTCTCACTGCCACCCAGCTTCGCTACCGCCGCCGATGTTCAGTGGACTATCAACAATGTCGAGTGTGCTGCCTACCATGAGGAGAGCTTCCGTTCCAGGGCTGACGACTACAGCAACAGGCTCAGGGAGCGCATCGAGGTGGGACTCCTCACCCCGGCAACCCACTATATCCAGGCCCAACGGCTGCGTCGTGTTTACCGTCGAGAGATGGACGCCCTGGCCCGGCAATGGGATGTTCTGCTTACGCCCACCACGCCCACGCCCGCGCCCAGGGACCTGAGCACCACCGGAGACCCGGTGTTCCAGAGTCCCTGGACCTCCTGCGGACTGCCCACCGTCACCGTTCCCTCGGGCCTGAGCCCATCGACGGGACTTCCCCTGGGAATTCAACTGGCGGCCTCCTCCTTTGCCGAGGCTCGGCTTCTGGCGGTGGCCCGGTGGTGCGATCGCACACTGAACGTACATCTGACGCCGCCTCAGGTCAGTTAAAGCTAGCCGAGGAAGTCCAACAGTAGCTTGTTGTACGCCTGGTTGACCTCAATATGAGGCCAGTGGCCGCAATGGTCGAAGACTTCCAGCCGTCCGTTAGGCAGCAACTCTGCTGCTCTTTCGCCGTGGGTCGCGGGAAAGATAATGTCCTGCCGTCCCCACACTACTAGGGTGGGTGCCTCCAGTTGATGAAGCCTCCTGGTAAGGACCATAGGTCGCTTCATCCCGGCGATGGATATTCCCCTGCGCAGTATCCGCAGCATGGCCCTCTTGTTTCCAGGCTGGCTTTGCTCTCGATGCAGCAGGTCCACCAGCCTTTCGGTGGCGAAGGAGCGATTGTAGAAGATTCTCCTCAGGACCCACTTAACACCTTCTCGCTTCTGTCTGGACATCAACTCCCCCAGCCCGGGAACCGATATTAGACGCAGAAACCAGGCCACCTCTCGGCCCAGGCCGGCGCTGTCCTCCAGCACCAGACGGTCCACCCGCTGGGGACGCTCCAGGGCCAGAGCCAGGGCCAACAACCCACCCATTGAGTTGCCCACCAGGGAAGCCCGCTCCAGGCCCAGGGCATCCATAAATGCCCCAAGGAAATCCACAGACTGCTCCAGGGAATAGCTCCAGTTGGGTTTGTCGGAGGCGCCGTGGCCCGGCAGATCGAGGGCGTAGACCGAGTGCCCATCTGCCAGGGGTTCCATGTTGCTGTACCACACCACCGCAGCTTCTCCCAACCCGTGAAGCAGTATCACCGGAGGCCCTTCACCCATGCGGTAGTATCGTATTCGAGCGTCCGCAGCCTGGACCCACTCCTCGGTTCCGGGCATATCTAGCTTTGCGCCCCTCACTTCGTCCACCATGGCTATTGAAGTTTACTTCTCATCCTCTCGGGCTACAAGAAAGTACGCAGGTTTGACTCTGCCTAAGCCCGGCCCTAAGCTAAGTCCAATCCTGCCTAACGTTTAGAGATGTCCACTACCGCAAGAGGCACCTGGCTGAGCAAAAGGAGACTTGAGTCTCTCCTGGACACCCTGGATGTAGTCCCACCCTTAGAGGCCCTTACCCTCAGCCTAACGCCCGGGGTGTCCCTTGAGTCAGTCCACCTTGTTGAGCCGCAGCATATTCAATGGCTGGACGAGATACGATCCTTCGCATCCGATAGGCTGGCGGCCTCGGAGACGGGGGCGGTCGTTTTCTGGAGCGACTCGCTACAGCTCCTGGTCATACCACCGTTCCCCATGACCAACAGTTCCAAATCAACTGGGCTTGATACAAGCCCGCTACGAGCCCTGATGCAAAGGGAGTTCACCCTTGGCGTCGTCCTGCTGCGCCTGGGGAGATACTCGGTGGGAGTGTTCAAGGGCGACGTGCTCCTTACCTCTAAAACCGACACCCGATACGTCAAAGGACGACACAGCGCCGGCGGAACCTCACAGCGCCGGTTCGCGCGCATTAGACAGAAGCAGATACATGAGCTATTCGTCAAGGCTTGCTCGGTTACCGAGGAGAGGCTTGGCCCCTACGAAAAGGAGATAGACCACATATTCCTGGGGGGTGAGCGTCATACCCTCACCGACTTTCTCAAAGAGTGCCCGTTCCTTCAGAGGATGGAGTCTCGCGTCGCCAAGCGCATCCTCTCAGTTGGAGAGCCCAGGCGCCGTGAGTTGGAGAATATGCCACGGGAGATCTGGAAGAGCCAGGTTACGCCCTTTAAGCTCCCGGAAGGATTTCCCTTCCAGGGCCTCGGCTAGTCCTCTTGCTGAGCGAAGCCCCTCTGAAGCGCCATTGATGGGGCTATCCTTCACTGCTAATATCAGTAAGACCTAAGCTGTGAAAACAATCATCCAGCGAAGATGACCACCACCAATGACCACCACCTTTCTCCCCCTACCGGTCACGACCCGGCCGGGGAGTCCTTATCACTGCTTGAATTTCCTTTGATTCGGGAGAAAGTCGCGGGCCTGACTTCTCTACCGATGGCCAGGGAAGAGGCCCTAGCCCTGTCTCCCTCCTCCAACGCCGACGAAATAGCCTATCGTCAGCAGGAGACCCAGGAGGCGCGGCGATTCATTGAGGGCCACGGCTCCCTGGACCTCTCGGGGGTCCGGGACCTACGACCCCTGGTGCAGCGGGCCTCCCTGGAAGGTCCGCTTAAAGGCGAGAGCCTAAGGGAGATTCACGATACTCTACGAGCCTGCCGCAACGTGCGCTCCGCCCTTGCAAACCGAAAAGACCTGCCACAACTATCCACGCTGGCCCGGTCTATACCCTCACTGAGAGACCTGGAGGGGGAGCTGGCTTCATCGGTAGACCTCAACGGCTTGGTGGTGGACGACGCTTCCCCGGCGCTGAGGGGACTCCGCTCTCGTGCGGAAGAAGCCCATGTCAGATTGACCGATGCCTTGGAGCGGACCGTCCGTCGTCTACGTCGCAGCAACGTACTACAGGAGCCCCTGGTCACCGAGCGTAACGGCCGCCTGGTGCTGCTGGTGAAGACAGAGATGCGCCACCGGGTCCCCGGCATTGTCCACGACGTTTCGGACAGCGGCGCTACCGCCTTTGTAGAGCCCCTACGGGCGGTGTCTCTGGGCAACGAGTGGAGAGAGGCCTCACTGGCTGCCCAACGGGAGGAGGAGCGCATATTACGGATCCTCTCCTCAAAGGTGGGTCTCCTCGGCGACGACATCCTTTACTCCCTGGATGTGCTGGCTAAACTGGACTTGGCCCTGGCCAAGGGCCGCTATTCCCTCGCCCTAAACGGTGTTCCGCCCGTCTTCATCCAGGCCGATACCGCTTATGTGAGCCTGACCACAGCCAGGCATCCCCTTCTTCGGGATGACGTGGTTCCTATCGACATATCGCTGGGAGGAGAGAGCAGCGTTCTTCTCATAACCGGACCCAACGCGGGAGGGAAGACCGTGGCGCTGAAAACAACGGGTCTGCTTTCGGCAATGGCCCAGGCCGGGCTTCACGTCCCAGCCAAGCAGTGCACCATGACCGTCTTAGACTACATATACGCCGATATAGGTGACCAGCAGAGTATCGAACGCTCCCTTTCGTCCTTCAGCTCCCACATCCAGACCCTTGGCGCCATAATGGACAAAGCCACACCGGCCTCCCTGGTCCTCCTGGATGAGTTGGGTACCAGCACCGACCCCGAGGAGGGCGCCGCTCTGGCCAAGGCCGTCCTTAGCTACTTCGGCAATCGAAAAATACCCTGCGTGGCTACCACCCACCACCGAGACGTGGCCGCCTACGTCCAAGACCAGCCCGGCATGACCAACGCCAGCGTGGAGCTGGACCCCAGAACCCTGGCACCCACCTACAGGCTCACCGTAGGCCTCCCCGGCAGGAGCTACGCCCTCACCATCGCCGGCCGCATGGGAATCGACCCTCAAACCTTAGAACGGGCCCACTCTCTACTATCTGCCGAACATCGCCAGGCTGAGGAGCTCTTGCGACAACTGGAGGAGGAGCGGTACCTGGCGGAGCAGCAGCGCAAAGCCGCCCAGGAGGAGCTGGCCCAGGCCCAGGAAACGCGACGGGACCTGGAAGAGAAGCTGAGGGAGCTGGAGGAGCAAAAAAACCTTATCCTGGAGGAGGCCCGTCGCCAGCTCCAGGTCCAGGCTGATGAGCTGTGGAAGAGGCTCCAACGAGCGGAACGAGCCCTGACGCGACCTGAGACTCGACCCCAGCTAAAGGACCAGCGGGCCGATGTGGCCCGGGTGCGCAACGAGCTACGGTCCGCTCTGTGGCAGCCGCCCCAAAGCGGCGCAAGTGGTTGGATCGGTGAGCTCAAGCCCGGAGATTACGTATACGTTCGGGGAATTCCCAATCCCGTTGAGGTACTGTCGCCTCCAGACAAAGGCAACGCCATAGAGCTTCTCTTGGGCTCCATAAAGGCCCGGCTGCCCTCCTACCAATTGGAAAAGAAGGCCCAGGCCCCGCCGTTGCGATTGCCCGAAGGTGTGACCGTCTCCAGAGCGCCTTCGGGGCCCGCAAGCACCGAGTTGGATATTAGAGGTCTCCGGGTAGAAGAGGCTGAGGGGCGGTTGGAAGTGTTCCTGGACCAGGCTGTGCTAAAGGGACTTTCCTCTGTACGAGTCATCCACGGCGGCGGCACGGGAGCACTGAGGGCCATGGTGAGGGAACGCCTCAAGGGCCATCCTCTGGTGAAAACCGCCCGACCAGAAAAGAGTGGCATCACCGACGGCGTTACTACAGTCGAGCTAAACTAATTGGGGGATCGTTGTTTGTGCTCTAGCGCTCCGGCGCAAAGAGGGCGGCCATGGTCCGTATAAAACTTATCGCGGCATGTACGGTCCTTCTCAGCCTTTTGATAGCCCTTCAGGGCTGCGCCGATGCCGCGACACCGTCGCCGCTACCCACCACACCCACCGTTGGGCCAACACCCACCCCAACTCCCAACGCCACTATCGAGGTGGCGGCGGAGGTGGTTGCCAAGGAACTCAAGGTCCCCTGGGCCCTGGCCTTTGCCCCCGACGGCCGACTGTTTGTCACCGAGCGAGAGGGAACAATCCGGGTCATTAAGGACGGCCAGGTCCAACCGTCACCCTACGCCGAGGTGGAGGTGGCCCAGGAAGGGGAAGGGGGACTCCTGGGACTAGCCCTGGACCCGGACTTTGGGTCCAACGGTTACCTATATGTCTACCACACCTATCGCAGTCCCCGAGGTCCCCTGCTGAACAGGGTGGTCCGGCTGGAGGACAAGGGCGAAAAGGCAGAAAACCCGGCGGTGATACTGGATAACATCCCCGGCTCTCGCATCCACAACGGTGGTCGCATCAAATTTGGGCCCGACGGCAAACTATATATAACCACCGGCGATGCCGCCTCCAACACCCTGGCCCAGGACCTAACCTCCCTGGCGGGGAAGATACTGCGCATCAACAAGGACGGTTCCATACCCTTAGACAACCCCTTTCCCGGCTCTCCGGTGTACTCCTATGGTCACCGTAATCCCCAGGGGTTGGCGTGGCACCCCGTCACCGGCCAGCTATATGCCACCGAACACGGCCTCGTGGGCCACGACGAGGTCAACCGCATCGTGGCAGGGAGCAACTACGGGTGGCCCATCATTATCGGCGCAGGCAACGACCGC
>JAPULR010000128.1 GCA_027294635.1 Chloroflexota bacterium
CGCCGCCATGCTCCGTCCAAAGCCCCCGGCCAGCCGCTCCGCAAAGCTCCGCCGGGGTCTGACCCATAGGGGCTTGGGCTTTACCTGGCCCAACTCGGCGGCCAGCTCCAGAGCCCGGTCAAAGTCGCCAAGCTCATCAACTAGCCCCAACTCCTTGGCCTTACGGCCTGTGAAAACCTCACCCGTGGCAATCTCTCGCACCTGGTCAGGGTCCATGTTCCTTCCCTTAGCCACCGAGGAGATGAAGCTCTCGTGAATCTCCTCTACGATGCCCTTGAACTTGTCGTCCTCCTCGGCAGTGGTGCTGCGCCAGAAACCCGTCATGTCCTTAAGCCGCCCGCCTTTGTATACCGAAAGGCCCACGCCGATCCTCTCCAGCAGCTCCTGCAGCACCGGGCGGACGTAGAGGACTCCGATGGACCCCACCAGGGCCGATGGTATGCTGACGATCTTGACGGCAGTGCAGCTCAACAGGTAAGCGCCCGAGGCCCCCAAGCCGCGGATAAAGGCGACGACGGGCTTGTCCCTGGCCACCCTCTCAAGCCGGGCGTACAGTATCTCCGAACCACCCACGGAACCTCCTGGCGAGTCTATATCAATTAGCAGCGCCTTCATCCTTCTGTTGGTGCGCACCGATTCTAGCAATTTTGCCTGCTCTGTCACTTGGGCGCCACCGCCGATGGGGCCGAATATCTCCACCACCCCTACTCCAGAGCGTTTTGGTATGAAAGCTACCATAGTGTCCTCCCTACGTTCTCTAATCTACGATCTACTGGTGCAACCTCGGCAGTTCCTACGGAACGGCTGATTGACATAATCTGGCCGTCCACCTATAGAGTCCACAGGCTCGGGGGGCAGAGCAGCCTGGGTCGACCAACAGTCTGCTCGCCGTAGAAAGGGTTACGGCTGGCGTACAAAGTCAGCTCTACAGCGCTCCAGGAGGAGAGATCTGGAAGGGGGGTGTCCAGCTTTCGATGGGCACCTCAAGGACCACGGGCTTCTCAGCCTTCAGGGCTCCTGAGAGCGCCTCTCCCAACTGTCTGCGGTCCTCCAGCTTGATGCCCTCTGCGCCAAAAGCCTGGGCCGTCATGGCAAAGTCGGGGTTATGCAGCTTGGTGCCTATGACCCGTCCTCTGTAGCGCACCTCCTGGTCCATAAGGGAAGCCCCCAGAGCACCATCATTGAAAACGATGGCCACAACGTTGATGCCCTCCTGGACCGCCGTGGCCAGGTCCGACAGGGCATACATGAACCCGCCGTCGCCGCAGAAGGCCACCACCTGCCGGTCCGGGTTCCCCACCTTGGCCCCCAGGGCCGTGGGGAAGGCGTAGCCAAGGGTGGCAAAGTAGGAGGTGTTGAGGTAGGAGCGCGGGGTCAGAACGGGAAAAGCCAGATGGGACCAGTAGCCGATGCTGGCGATGCCGCTGATGACGATGGCATCATCGGCCAGCTCTTCGCGTAAGGTCTCTATGATCTCCACCTGGTTGGGGGCCTGCTCCTTGGTAACCTGGTAGGCCGCATTCCGCTGATGGGCAATCTCTTCCCGGCTCCACTGACTAGAATGGCTCCTTCCCTCCAGCTCGGCAAGGATGGCTTTCAGAGCCAGCTTGGCGTCGGCACAGATGCTTACCTTCTCGGGCCAATTGCGGCCCAACTCCTCGGGGTCTGCGTCTATGTGTATCAGGTCCTGCTCGGGCTTGAAGGCCCAGGATACCGGAGCAAAGAAGTGAAGTCGGCTTCCCACGGCCAGGATAGCGTCGGCCTGGGGGATCACCTGGTGCGCCGAACCGTGGCCGTAATAGCAGGGGCCGGCGTACTGGGGATGGTTTTCAGCGATGGCCCCCTTCCCTTCTGCCGTGGCGATGACCGCGGCGTTGATGGCCTCCGCCAACCGGGTGATCTCTCCATTGGCATCGGCGGAGT
This sequence comes from Chloroflexota bacterium, assembly GCA_027294635.1. Taxonomy (GTDB): domain Bacteria; phylum Chloroflexota; class Dehalococcoidia; order Lucifugimonadales; genus JAPULR01. The sequence goes on from JAPULR010000128.1 coordinate 1,924, forward strand.
TGACGCCGCTTCCGGCCCAGATGACAGGCCGCTGGGCCTTTGAAAGCAGGCTGACAGCTTCCTTCACCAGCACGGGGTCGGGGGACTGCTTGGGAAATACCTCTGGCTCAAGGAGATCCACATCGGCGGCCTTGGGCAGTACGTCCGAGGGGACCTCCAGGGCCACAGGTCGAGGCCTCCCCGTTTTAAGCTGGCGCATAGCCTCGTGGACTGCTTCGGGGACCTGGCCCGGCTCCATTATTGCCGAGCGCCACTTGGTAATGTTCTTGAGCACATCAAGCTGGTCCACTACCTCATGGACGGCGCCGCGACCCTGGTTGATATTATAGCTCTCCACCTGGCCGGCGATGAGGAGAACGGGAGAGGAAGAGGCGTAGGCCGTGCCGATGCCGGCGGCGGCGTTAAGCAGCCCGGGACCGGGGACCACAAGGGCCACGCCGATTTTCCCCGTCGAGCGGGAGTAGCCATCGGCCATGTAGGCGGCGGTCTGCTCATGGCGCGTTGTCACCAGGCGTATGCCTGGCTCATCATAGAAGGCGTCGTAGATGTCCATTATCTGGACCCCGGGCAGCCCAAAGACCACCTCCACGCCTTCTCTTACCAGAGACCGTACCAGGGCCTGAGCGGTCGTCATTTGAGCCATCCCCTACCTCCAACGAAAGCTGCCGTAAGTCCGCCAACATCATAAACCCTTGGTGGACGCTGTCAACGTACAACCATAGGGACGGTACTTCAGAACTACGTTACGCGCGGCTGGCTCCACGGCTTCTCCATTCAGACGCCAGCACAGAGTAAACCGCCATGTCTAAAAATTGGCCGTTGACCAGCCAGGACTGCCGACTTACCCCCTCGAACACAAAGCCTAGCCGCTGAGCGATGGCGACACTCCTCTCGTTGCCCGGAGAAATCCGTAGTTGTACCCGGTTCGTTCCAAGAGGTCCAAATAGATGGTTGATAACAGCGCTACAAGCCCACGTTACTATTCCGCGGCCTTGGTAATCCACAGCGAGCCAGTAGCCTATCCCGCAGACTTTGTGGAGAGGGTCGAAATACCTGTCGGTACCTATAGCGCCCACGATGCTGTCTCGGTAAATGATTAGGGGAGGCCATTCCTGGTCCTTCGCCTTAGCGGCAGCGGTGGTCTCAATCCATCCTTTTTCATCATCCAGGCTTTGTATGGCGTCTACCCAGGGCAGCCAGCGGCCCAGGTGCTCCCGATTGGTGTCTATGAGCTTGAACAGCTCTTCCGCGTCGGCCATGGATGGCCATCGGAGGAGTATCTCCTCATCCACTTTTATGGTCTCGACAGTTGACATAATGCATCATCCTTCTGAGACGATGGAAACGGAATTCCTCACCGCCCACTCCGAGCTCGTCGAGGGCTTCCCCTTCGACAGGCTCAGGGTGAGCGGGTTCCCGCTCATGGTGAGCCAGTCGAACCATGAAGGTCAGCAACAACCGCGCCCCTACCGAGGAAAGGCATCCTTCAGTCCGGCGTCCACCGGCAGCATAGCGCCCGTGGTCTTGGCGGAACGAGGGCCGGCAAGGAACAGCACCGCTTCGGCCACGTCTTCCGCAGTTACGCGTTCCTTTAACAGGTTCCGCTGTCGATAGAAATCCTCAAGCTCATCCACGGTGATACCGTGGGCCTGGGCACGTTGCTCCTTGAGCTCCTTTGACCACAGGTTAGAGCCCTCAAAAACCGCGTCTGGGTTCACCACATTAACACGCATACCGTACTCCCCGTTCTCGATGGCCAGGACCCGTGCTAGCTGCACCTCGGCGGCCTTGGACGCGCTGTAGGCCCCAAAGTCCTTGCCCGGGGAGAGCACGTTCTTGGTGCCCACAAAAACCAGGCTCCCTCCCATGCCCTGCTCACGCATGAGCTTGACCACTTCCCGGGCTACCAGGAAATGCCCAGTGGCATTGATGTCCAGGGCCCGCTGCCAGTCTTGCAGGCTCAGCTCGTGGATGGCGCCCACCGGCGCGATGCCAGCGTTGGAGACCAGTATGTCCAGCCCCCCGTAGGTCAGGCATAACTTGTGGAAGGCCGACGCCACCTGCTCCTGGCTGGTAACATCCATATCAAAGGCTGTAGCCCTGGCATAGCCATGCTTGTCGCTTATCTCCTGGGCCAGGGCCATCGCCCCTTCCGAGTCTATGTCCGTCACCACAACGTGGGCCCCTTCGGCTGCCAGCCGCTCAGCAATGGCCTTACCAATACCGTGGGCCGCGCCGGTAACCAGGGCAATACGCCGCGATAGCTCCCTTTCGGGCGGGGCCAGCGTCAGCTTGTATAGCTCCATAGGCCAGTACTCTACGTCGTAGGCATCTTTGCTGGTGAGAGAGGTGTAGTGGCCCACACCCTGGGTGGCCCTTATAACGCTGATGGTATGGTGGTAGATGTCGCCCGCAATGAGAGCGGCCCGGGCATCCTTACCCGTGGACCACATACCCACACCTGGCATCAGGATTACCCTGGGATAGGGGTCCAGCATTGGATGGTCGCCGTCGGTATTGGCCTGGTACCAACCGCTGTAGTCCAGGACATAACGGCTGATCCCCTGTCGAAGCTGCTCCGCCAACCGGGTCAGGTTTTCCAGGTCTTCCGTTTCCACCCATAAGGGCTTAATTTTGGTCTGAAGAGTGTGGTCCGGCGTGGCCGGCCCGACCTGGCTGAGGGCCCCGGCTTCCCTGGAGTTTACGAACTCCAGCACGTCGGGTTCGTCGTCGTAGCGAAGAACCATGGTCTGCTGCTGGCTCACAAGCCCCCGAAGGAGCGGCGCCAGGGCCGCCGCTATCCGGTGACGTTGGCCTTCCTCCATCACCCGGTCTCGGACCACGGTGAAAACGGTCTTACCCTTGGCCTTGTGTCGAGCGTACTCGTCTGCCTGGCTCACCAGGTCGATGTGCTTGTCGTAGGCCTCCTTGGTGGAATCTCCCCAGGTGAAGAGGCCGTGGTTCACAAGGATCACCCCGTCGACAGAGGGGTTGTCTTTGACCCTCTGGCCCACCAGCTTGGACAGAGTAAAACCGGGGCGTATGTACTCCACCACCGCCGCCCTTTCTCCGTACACCTCCTTTAAAACATCGTCCGCCTCCTGGGTGTTGGTCAGGGCGACGATGGCGTCGGCGTGGGAGTGGACCACGCTGTGGTAGGGCAGAAAGGCATGAAGAAGGGTCTCGATGGAGGGCCTTGGGGATTTGGGGTCCAACATGCACTGGGCCAGGTAGGCTACCATCTCATCGTCGGACATAGAGTCCCTGTCAAAGAGCAGGAGCACATCATCTAACCGGAGGCTTGGAAAGTGCTTCGGTTCGATAGTCTTAAGATCGGAGCCGGAGCCCTTGACCGTCATAGCGCTGGTGTCTTGGCCCCGGAAGTCCCTTGACACCGTTTTGATGGAGGTGTTGCCTCCGCCCCATATCACCAGAGACGCGTCGGCGCCAATGAGGCGGCTCTGGTAAACCAGCAGCTCCATTTCATCCTTATTGGCGGCCTCCGCCTCCGACCAGCCATTTTGCATGGAGCACCTCCTTGGGATTTCAGGCCTTGGGTACGGATATTATGGAGGAAGGATCGTTGGGGCGCAAAGGGTCTCGTCAATATAAGGTTTAATGACATACGTTGCTCGGAGGATACTCATGGTTCGATCTCGATAATCCCGATTTATCCCGCAGATACCGTTATCGGTACAGACGGGATAACGGGAATAACGGGACAGGACAGGCTCACCATGAGCGGGTTGTCCGATAACCCTGGGCAACACCTTCCCGCTCAGCCTGAGCCCGTCGAAGGATGAGGGTTGAGATTCTTCGCTCCGATTTATCCCGAACTCGGGATTTATCGAAGCTCAGAATGACACAGCCTGATACGATTCATGCCAATGTCATTCTGAAGGAGTCCTGGAGCTTTATGGAGGTTCGAGCTTCTTTACCGCGCTCGAAATGACCGAGACTCTACCATCTAGCGTCTTAGGATCTGCTCAAAGGTGCAGCCGTCGAGTTCGATAAATATGAGGCTCTTGTGACTTCCAACAACGCCCTTCATTTGAACAGACACTAAAGTAATTGGATGGTTGGGTTGTGGGGGACTTATCCCCACGGGTACTCGATGCTCCTTGATTATCTTATTGATGGTCTCGACTTGGGAATTGGGCATGCGGCACCTGACATCCCAAAGCCAATCATCCGATATGAAGATAATGAGGGGTGGAGAACTGCTCCTTCTATAGCCACGAAGTAGTCCTGATATTAAAACAACCTCTCCCTTATATTTCTCCTGAGCGGCCTCTTCATTTGCGTCGTATTCGGACTCAAGCTGCATCGCAGTAACTTCGTAAGCCGGTGACACATCCTTAATCTCATTTGCTATGTCTTGCTGATTCTTCTCGTTAAAATAGTTCTTGAGTTCAATAAGGCCCCAGATACCCAGGGGGACGACTATCGCAACAAAGATTAGTAGTAGTACCTTATACATTTCGGGCAGCGAGGCTCACTTGATGTTGCGAGTTTAGCAAATTAGAGGTGACCGCCTCTATCCGGCTTGGAATCAGCCATGACCCGATTAGGGGAAACGAGATTCACCGTAGCCACCGCAGCACGTCGGGTACAGCTTTGGCAAGCGAGCGTCTGTTCAAAACTAAGCCCCAGTGTGAGGCCCCTTCGACGCTGAGGCGGTCAGCCTTGAGCCAGAGAGCGTCGTAGCGGTGGCTGGGCCACTGAGTATCCAGCGTGCCCGTAACGATGAGAAGTGGACAGGGCAACGCTTCGATGATGATACCGCGCTTTCGCTGGTCCCTGGCAAAGCGTGACTCACGACCCAGGGATGCCAACGCGATGGCGCGCT
>JAPULR010000129.1 GCA_027294635.1 Chloroflexota bacterium
CCTGCAAGCCGCAATCCTCTACGAGGCCCAGAGGCGGAGCACGTATGGCGACCGCAACCTCGAGGCTATCGCACGTCGGTTTGATATCGGGCTGCGCCAAGCCCAGAAGTACGCCCTGGTCTGGAAGGTCTTCTTTGCCCAAGTCGGACAGGAAGAAAACGTCAATATTGACGCAATCTTGCTGGATGAGCCCAGCTGGTACGTGGTCGCTGCAACCGAGACAAATGAGCCGGACAAATGGCTCGCCTATGCCCAGGACCGTAAGCAAGGGGATTCCAGATACTCAGTAACTTCTTTTCGGCGGGACATCCAGATGGCTAACCTCACCCAGTCGGTACCCGGTGCCCATCAAGATAAGCAATTACAACCAGGAGTGGAACTCCCCGTGCTCGAAAATCGTGCTTGCCCTTGGCTTGAACTTCTCTGCGTCCGTTCCGGTAGACCTCTAGCAGTAAACGAGTGCCGCGACTGTGAGTTCGAAAATAATGCTATTTTGCGAAACGAAGCCAAAGTCTGAGGAGGGATAGCAATGGCCACTTACGAACAGAAGCTCACCTTGTTTGTACAGGGGAAAAGGTTACTTCGCCTCTCCCGCCCGGTGCGGGACCGCGCTGACGCTTGCTGCGATGCCTGTGGCTCGACCCAACCACGAACCCTGTACCCTCTCAAGGAACTGGACTCTGGACGCCATTACTTTGTAGGAGATAGCTGCCTGAAGGAACTGGTGAAACTTGGTGCCATCCCCAGGAGGTATTCTCGAGAGTCGGGGCAGGGGGCATATGAAACCGAGATGCACCTCCGTGCTCAGGAATCGAAGGACGCCAAGACCGCCTCTGGTGTCAATGACACAGCGGCTGCTCCCACTACACCGGATTCGAAACCCTTGGCCGGTGATGCCCGCTCGGCTTCCCCGACCGAGGTCTGGCATCTCTTTCCAGCAGTCCTGATAATCGAGGCTCCGGAGCACTACCAGGGGTTCGTCTACCTAACCTCGGTCGACGGCATGGCCTACGGTTGGGGGCAGGCTAAGGAACCCAGGTACGAAGAGACCTGGCGCCTAGGCGGGGAAGGAGGTCTCCTGTTGGAAAAGGTGAAAGCAGAGCGCCCCGATGCTCGGATTCTTTGCCTCAACCAGGCTTGGGAACAGGCTCACTCCCACCTCGAAGGTCGGAATTTGGTAGTTCCACCTCCCAATGGTGGGGATCGTCCGGGACCAAGTCCCTCCGGACCGCTCCTCGCTTTGCTCCAGTTGATGACCCCGACCTCAGTCAGTAGTGATTATACTGATGCCCCAAGAAAGGGTGAGCCCGTAGTCTCAGCCTTCCCTGATCGTTCCAACTAGTCCCATAAAAACGGCCATTAGCCGACAGGAGGTGCGGCAGTGGGAGTGGGCCAGCCGAGAAAATCCCCACTTAACCTCGCGCTTGGAGCGGGCCGCATTCCTGTTCTTACTCCGGCCCATCGTCCCCTTAGGAGACCACCACTACCAGATAGGATCAGAAGATGGTCTACGCCAATACGAGGTGCTTAACGGCCACTGCCAATGCTCCGACTACCTTCGACACGGTGCCGGCCATCCCTGTAAACACCGATTGGCCCTGTCCTTTTACCAGAGGCTGGAGGCTTCCGAGTCTCCCTTATCTCCCAATAGAATCCCGTACCCTGCTGAGGATCCCTTATCTTCGGACAGCTCACCCCTCTAGGGGAAGGAAATTACCTGAGCTCACCGCGTTCCACCACGCTCACCACCCGCATAACCCCGCTCCCTTTTTCTCAGGCTATGCCTCTCTTACCCGGTCGCCCATCAGGCCAGGCTATCCTTCAGGACTCCTTGGTGCCCGTTTGAGACCACCGCCGCCAGTCGGGGGAGAGGTCAACTCAGAACCTCCAAAGGGTTGTCCGTTTAGCGTTATAGGGTCAGCGGAGACTCCCACATCCTATCAATCAACAGGTGACCAGGAGAGGCCAGCGAGAGGATAAGCGGGCCATGGGAACCAGCGGAACCAAGGATAATTAGGTAAAATCCAACAGGAGGACGGCGAACAGCAGGGTATGGGCAAACATCCGGCTAGTGGGCCTAAAGATTTCTGGTACTGGCCAAAGCCCCAGCGTCCTATCTAGCAAGTCCGCCAGTAGAGACCCGAGCATTACCAGCCTATCGTCTATACTTCCCGTCCTCCTCCGCTGCTCTGGGCGAACTTGTTCGGTAGCATGTTTGCTCCGCGGGGTAGAGAATGGGAGCATCTGGCTGGCTGTTAGGATGAGTAACGTTGTTGAGCCAGTCCAAATGGCAGCTGGCTTGCGCAACATCACCACCAAGGATGATAGAAAACGTCCTCTCCGCCATTTGATGAGGCAGTGCCTCTTTCAAAGAATGTGCCTACGCCGTTGGCGGAGCTAAGGACTTCCCTGTAGGTAGCGCCTTTTGTCGGCAAGGGGCAAGCCGATGTTATCCTGCGCCTGCAGAGCCACCTGTGGTGACGCCGATATCTAAAATTAGGGATCTGGAGGACGTGAACCCTTACGTGTCGCCTGAAGCCTCATCAGATCCTGGATCGTCTTGGAGATCGACCGCGAGAGTGGCGTTTCGTAGCGTTGTAACTTATCCAGAACCGTATAAGGTGGTAGGGCAGCTAGCCGAAGCTTTTGCTCCAATTCCAAGCGACGGCGTTCCGGGTTTGGGTTCAGCTGTGCGTGTTCCCGCTGCGTCTCTTCCTTGACTACCTTCCAGAATTCTTCAACGGCGATGTTCTTACCCTGGCAAGCGGCCTCTATAACCTGCTGAATCTGCTCTCGGGAATAATGGTGGGACGGATCCCAGAAGTCATCCACACGCAAGAGCTTCTCGATGCTTACATCAAAGCGTGCCTCAGCCGTTTCGAATGCCCGTGTCCAAAGCCCAGGCCGCGCTGCCAGGGGGTCTTCTTCGTCTAAATCGCTCAGTTCCCGGCTATCACCCTCGGTCCGGTTGGCTAGTTCCTCCAAGGATCGGACTATCGAGCCTGACTGGACCTTTGTGACGGCGGTCTGGTATTTGATTAATTGCCGTTTCCGGAGGTAGAGCTGGATCAAGTCGTCCACCAGCAACTCCTCCAGAGCCCCCACTGGAGCCAGGTCCTGGCGGAGTCTGTCCAGCTCCTCGCGCACCTCTTTATCCTCATCCCCATCCCCCAAAAGAGCCAGCGCCTGCTTGGTAAGGATCCCGTGTTTTACCGCATTGAACCGGGTATCCTTAGTATCCCGTGGTCCGGTCGATGACTTCGCGTTGCTTCGATTAGCTTCACGCTTCCGTCCAGATATCCTCTCCTTCAAAATCGCCCTCCATCAGCTGGTGCTTATTCCGAGCAGCCAATCAGAAGGGTCGGGCCTTCTTATGTCTTCAGTGCACTGTGGTCAAGTTGTAACTGGTATCTTCGATTATACAGGAACCAACCACTTTGCGAAAGACGAAACACATGTGCTTGTGGAACATTGACGAAACGTTCACGACCACCTGACAATGCATTAGAAGGTTTTAGAATGACCATTGACGAAAACCGCCTACAGGGACGTGTTCACAGAGGCGATCAATTACACCTTCAGCTCGATCATTGGCAAGTCTTGTCAATGTGGTTTTACTCATGCCTGTCTGAAACCTGATGTCGTCGTAAGTGATTATTCGGCGTTGCCGACGAGTCTTAGCCGCCATCAGTTCGCACAATCGACGGTTAATCCGTTTTTCACCTGACCAAGCAAAAATTGGGCAACTCCTATCCCAAGGGGAAGCCCCGGTGCGGGAAAGGGAAAGCCAATTATA